>CAYOYT010000004.1:16218-24718 GCA_964408245.1 uncultured Dongia sp.
CAGCACCGCCATTAATTATGTCGTTCCCGTTGTCGCCGTTGAGGGTGTCAGCGCCTTTACCGCCAGATAGCACATCGTTGCCGGCCAGCCCCGATATTACATCGTCACCATCATCGCCGAAGATCGTGTCGCCATTCGATACGCTACCGGTAATCGTGTCATCCCCATCATTGCCATGAAAGTCGTGCGTCAAGTCGTAACCCGCCGCCGCCGCCGCCGCCGCGTTCTGTGGCAGAATGACGACGTCATCGCTTTCCAAAGCATTGTATTGCGTGCCGTCGAGATAGGTTCCTGCGACGACATTGGCGAAATCCACATTATCGGGATTTGGCGTGAAAAGCGGTGGCAGCGCCGGGGCCGCGGCAGCAACATTATCGAGATCATCGACAAATTTCCGACCGGCGCCATTGCCATCATTGCCGTTGAGAAAAGCCAGCTCCGTGGGATTGAGACCGCCCACGGCGGTCAGCCCACCGATACCATCAAGCGGATTGAAGCGCGCGAAACGCGCACCTTCATCGAGTTCCGATTGCGGGAAGTAAGTCACGGCCGGCAATTCAGCACCGCTTTGCGCCCAGACGACTGTGGTCGATTGCGGATCGACGTCGACCAGGTTCAGCACGGCGCCGCTCTGAAACTGCACGACCAGTGAGTCACCTTGGCCGACGACTTTCGCCTCCTCAGACGAAAAGCGGAAGACGATGACATTAGCTGTTGCCGCCGATACCGTCACATCTTCCCCAGATGCTGGCGCCGCCAAATCAATCGCCCGCGCTGAAGAGCCCGGCCGACGTGCCGCCAGCACCACATCGCTTCCCGGGACCGGTTGGGTCGGCAAAGGCGTCCGGTCAGCTATGAGGTGAAAGTCGTGAAGGCCATCGCGTGGCTCAAACGGCGTATGCATCTGAATCATAATGATTTTCCTCGCTATTCGATGAAATACAAACGAAAGGCGGGGAAATTCCCGACCGATACATCACATCGGTACCTAAGAGACGCGGCGAGCTTAGATTTGGTTTTAAGAAAAGTTGAAATACGGCCCCTGTCGCAAAAATGCTATTTGCGTTAAAGTGGTCGGATGTCCGGCTTTACTTCACATTCCATCGGACAAAAAAATAGCGGCCCCACCGAGATAACAATGGGGCCGCTATTCTAACACTCAGCAAATACGAACGCGTTCAGCAATCGTGATTAAGGGACGAAATCGGCTACTGTAAAGTCGCCTGGGTTCGTGCTCTTCATATTTGCAACAATCTGGTTATTCCAAAACACAATTGTGTCGTTACCGTTATCTTGGAAGGTCACATCAGCAAAATTGAAGCCAGGTTCATCAATATGGATTTTGTCTTCACCATGTATGAAGCCGGAAATTGTATCCGCCAGAGCGAGATCGTTAGTGCCGTCGCCATTTTTGAAAACAAAAATATCTAGGCCGGCTTCGCCAAACATAGTGTCCTTACCCTGGCCGCCAATGATGACATCGTCGCCAATACCGCCGACAAGATAGTCATCACCATCCTGTCCCTCAATGCGGTCGTCGCCCTCTTCACCCTGAATAGTATCTTTGTTATTGCCACCTTCCAATATGTCATCGCCAAAACGACCTGAAAGAGTATCCTCGCCGTCGCCCCCATGAAGGACATCGACGCCGGCCTCCCCGTCGAGGTTATCATTACCGACGCCGCCTTCTAGGAAGTCATCGCCATCGCCACCGTTGAGCGTGTCATTGCCAATGCCACCATGGAGATCATCGAAGCCAATTTGACCAAACAGACGATCGTCGCCGCCATCTCCAAAAAGATGGTCGTTGCCGACGTTGCCCTGCAATTCATCGTTATCGTCGCCACCGTTTATCGTATCATTGCCATCTTCACCAAAAACGGTTTCCTCCCCGCCATCACCGTTTATCTTATCGTCACCAATACCGCCTTGGATGTAATCGTTGTCTGCACCACCCGAAATAGTGTCGTCACCCTGATCTCCACTTATTTTGTCTTCGCCAGCATTTCCCTCGATCGTGTCATCCTCGCTGTTACCATGAAGGGTGTCGGCACCAAAGCCGCCTTTGATGTCATCGTTGCCAATATCACCATTAAGGATATCGTCGCCGATATCGCCGTTCAGCGTGTCGATGCCGGTGCCACCATTCAGCGTGTCAATGCCATTGCCGCCATTAAGCGTGTCATCAGCATCACCACCATTGAGGGTATCGTCGTTGTTACCACCATTCAGTGTGTCTACGCCATCATCGCCGTTGAGCTCATCGATGCCGTCACCGCCGTTCAGCGTATCGACGCCATTGCCACCATTCAGCTTATCATCGCCATTGTTCCCATTAAGGGTATCGTCGTCGTCACCGCCGTTCAGCGTATCGATGCCTTCACCGCCATTCAACGTGTCGTCACCGGCCAGACCGGAGATCGTATCGTTACCGTCATCGCCAAAAATCGTGTCGCCATTCGATACGCTTCCAGTAATGGTGTCGACGCCATCATTACCATGAAAGTCGTGCGTCAGGTCGTAACCCGCCGCCGCGGCCGCCGCTGCGTTCACCGGCAGAATGACGGTGTCATCGCCCGCCAGCGCGTCGTATTGCGTACCATCGAGATAAGTGCCCGCGACGACATTGGCGAAATCCACGTTGTCATTATTCGGCGTGAAGAGTGGCGGCAGGACCACGACATTGTCGAGATCATCGACAAATTTCCGACCGGCGCCATTGCCATCATTGCCGTTGAGAAAAGCCAGCTCCGTGGGATTGAGACCGCCCACGGCGGTCAGCCCACCGATACCATCAAGCGGATTGAAGCGCGCGAAACGCGCACCTTCATCGAGTTCCGATTGCGGGAAGTAAGTCACGGCCGGCAATTCAGCACCGCTTTGCGCCCAGACGACTGTGGTCGATTGCGGATCGACGTCGACCAGGTTCAGCACGGCGCCGCTCTGAAACTGCACGACCAGTGAGTCACCTTGGCCGACGACTTTCGCCTCCTCAGACGAAAAGCGGAAGACGATGACATTAGCTGTTGCCGCCGATACCGTCACATCTTCCCCAGATGCTGGCGCCGCCAAATCAATCGCCCGCGCTGAAGAGCCCGGCCGACGTGCCGCCAGCACCACATCGCTTCCCGGGACCGGTTGGGTCGGCAAAGGCGTCCGGTCAGCTATGAGGTGAAAGTCGTGAAGGCCATCGCGTGGCTCAAACGGCGTATGCATCTGAATCATAATGATTTTCCTAACATCCCATCGATTTCCTGGATAGGCGGGCGGAATCGCCATGCGTTCCGCTGCCTTAAATTCAGTTCATGCATATGGACGTGACGACGAAGGGGTCGGTTGCAAGATAAGGACTCCAAACCGAGCGGCAAAAACATCCGATTCCGCCCCGCTTGCATCTTTCTTGCTTCTAACGCGCGTTCCTAAGGGCTAACAGCGCACACCCATCATGGTTAACGCCTTGTATCATCCTGCCGTCGTGGAGTTGAATAGTCGGACCAATATGCAGCTAGACCTTGCCATGATGCTTTCAAAGCATGGCTGCAGCCGCCTCGCCAAGGCGAACGGCAATTACTTCAAGGGTGAGGGATTATGACTCACGTCGGCACAGGGGTTCTGATTCGGCGCTTCGTTTCAGCAATGAGTTTACTTGTCCTTATTGCTTTCAACGCCGTGGCCTATAGCGGCAGCACTTGTATTTCAACATTGCCAGATGATCACGCGGCCTGTGTGGCCATGATCGGTGCGGTCCGCTCGACGATGAGCGATGAAACCACGACCGATCTCGCTTGCGCGCGGGCGGATACTAACGGCATACATGTGATCGATGGCGTCATCGACTGGATCCGTCAGCGTCCCGAACGTCAGGACGAGGATATCGCCAACCTCGCTCGCGAGGCGCTGCTGGATGTCGATCCTTGCGTGCAACGCAGCCTTATCCCCAATCAGATACTCGGCGACCCCATCGATAGCGACTAGAAAGACGCCATGACCATCAGCGATGTTGGTATTTTTTCGAAATCTATGCTCGCGCATTTCCTGTTCGTGATGCGGCGCAGATTCTGACGGGAACCTTTATATAACATTCCCCGGATTAAAGTCGCCAGACGTAGAGCCTGCGACAAACACCATGACTTCGTTGTTCCAGATCAGCGCGGTGCCGCCGTTGATTTCCTGAAAACTGAGCATTGTGAAGCTGAAATTGGTGACGTTGATATTGATCGTATCTTCCAACTTATTGAAGTCGCCAAGATAATCGGCATCATTAATAGTCGCGCTACCATCACCGGCATTGAATTGAAAGATGTCAGCACCAGCCTGGCCATAAAGCTGATCTGTTCCCGTGCCGCCAACAACGATGTCGGCGCCGTTACCGCCAAGCAGATAGTCAGCGCCGTCCTGCCCTTCCAGAATATCGTTGCCATCTTCACCATAAATAACATCGGCATCCGCGCCGCCCCGGAGCGTATCATTCCCGTCGCGGCCTAAAATAGTGTCAGCGCCGAGGCCACCAGAGACAATGTCGTCATCGGCGCCGGCATCGAGATAATCAGTGCCGGCACCACCGTCTAAGGTATCCTTTCCCACATCACCCGAAAGCTGATCGTCACCGTCATCACCGAACAGCAAGTCATCGCCGACTTGGCCGTAGATAAAATCAATTCCGAGGCCACCTGCTATCGTGTCGTCATCATCGCCACCGAGCAATTGGTCATCGCCGGCACCGCCATCAATCTCATCGCCGCCAGTGCCGCCGAAAATGGTATCGTTATCTGCTTCTCCAAACAGCTTATCGTTGCCGTCATCGCCAGAGATGTAATCGCGGCCGTCATTGCCATGGATCGTATCGTCATCCTGCTCGCCATTGAGGGAATCATCCCCTAGGCCGCCGGAAATCTGGTCAGCGCCGTCACCACCGTAGATCGCATCAACGCCTGCATCCCCGTCAATGATATCGTTGCCACTAGCACCTGTAAGCCGATCGTCACCGTCTTCGCCGAGCAACACATCATCACCGTCATCGCCGGTGATCGTGTCAACGCCGACACCGCCTTGGATCGTATCGTCATCTTGTTCACCGTTGAGCGAGTCATTCCCCAGACCGCCGGAAATATCATCATCGCCATCGCCGCCAGAGATTGTGTCAGCACCGTCACCGCCGTCGAGGGTATCCTTGCCGGTATCTCCCAACATCTGATCGTTACCATCTTCGCCGAGCAACACATCATCGCCGTCACCGCCGGTGATGTAATCCTCACCATCATTGCCATGGATCGTATCGTCATCCAGTTCGCCACTGATGGAGTCATTCCCCAGACCGCCGGAAATATCATCGGCACCATCGCCACCGGAGACCGTGTCAATACCGACACCGCCAGAGATGGTATCCTTGCCGTTACCACCTAAAAGCTGATCGTCACCGTCATCGCCGAACAACAAATCATTGCCGTCACTTCCGTCAATGTAATCCTCGCCATCATTGCCGTGGATCGTATCGTCATCCAGTTCGCCATTAAGCGAGTCATTCCCCCCGCCACCGGAAATATCATCGGCGCCATCGCCACCGTAGATCGTGTCAATGCCGGTGCCGCCATCGAGGGAGTCTTTCCCGCTCCCACCTAGAAGCCAATCAGCCCCATCCTCGCCGAACAACACATCGTCGCCGGCATCGCCTGAGACGGAATCATCGCCGTCATTGCCGTGGATCGTATCGTCATCCTGCCCGCCACTGAGAGAATCATTTCCCACGCCACCGGAAATATCATCGGCACCATCGCCACCAGAGATCGTGTCAATACCGACACCGCCGTCGATGGTGTCCTTGCCGTTACCGCCTAAAAGCTGATCGTCACCATCATCGCCGAACAACACATCATTGCCGTCATCGCCTGCAACAGAATCATCGCCATAATTGCCGTGGATCTTATCGTCATCCTGCTCGCCGCTGAGGGTATCATTCCCCGCTCCGCCGGAAATGTCATCGGCACCCATATCGCCGGAAATCGTGTCAACGCCGGTGCCGCCGTCAATGGTATCGTCCCCTATACCGCCGGCAAGCCGATCGTCACCGTCTTCGCCAAACAACAGATCATTGCCGGCATCGCCCGCGACAGAATCATCACCATCATTGCCGCGGATCTTATCGTCATCCTGCTCGCCACTGAGGGAATCAGTCCCCACGCCACCCAAAATCTCATCAGCACCGTCACCACCGGTGATCGTGTCAGCACCTGTACCGCCATCAATGGTATCGTTGCCGATATTACCTAAGAGCTGATCATCGCCATCTTTACCGAGCAACACGTCATCGCCGTCATCGCCAGATATGGAATCAGCATCGTCGCCGCCATCCAGCGTATCGTCACCGAGACCACCCTTGAGTTGATCGAACCCAGCTCCACCGAACACCGTGTCATTGCCGTCATCGCCGAACAGGAAGTCAGCATCGTCGCCCCCGTCCAGCGTATCGTTATCGAGACCACCGTTGAGTTGATCGAACCCAGTCCCACCGACCAGCACGTCCGCACCGCTTTGCCCCGCCAGAACGTCGTCACCTTGGTCACCAAAGATGATGTCGTTGAGCAAGCCACCGGTAATGGAGTCAGTCCCACCATCGCCATGGAATCCGTGCGTCGAATCGTAATCGGCCTTTGCTGCCTCTGTTGCGTCCACCGGCAGAGTAACAACATCGTCGCCGTCCAAGGCGTTGTATTGCGTGCCGTCGAGGTAAAGATCTTTGAGGACATTTTGAAAATTGACGGTATCGTCGCTTTGCGTAAAAAGCGACGGCAGAAGGACGCCTGCAACGTCGAGCTTGTCAGCCTCGTCGATAAATTTGTGCCTGTCGCTATTTTTGTTGGTGAGATCGAGAGACGTTGTTTCCGTGGAATCAAGATTGTCCGCTGCTCGGAGACCGCCGATGTTTAGGCGTGGATCGAAGCGCGCAAATCGAGCCGGCCCTTCAACGAACTCAAATTCCGCGAAATAGACCGCCGCCGGTAGCTCGGCACCATTCTGCGCCCAAACCACGACGGTCGATCGCGGATCAAGGTCGACAAGTTTCAACACCGCGCCGCTTTGGAACTGCACGATCAGTTCATCGCCTTGGCCAACCACCGTCGCCTCTTCGGCTGCAAAGTGGAAGACGATGATATGTGCGAACGCCACTGAGATCGTCGCACTCTCACCGGAGGGTGGCGCCACGATATTGACGATATGCAGGGGCCGCTGTGACACAATTGGCTGCGGGGTTTCGAGGCGATCAATCGACGCGAATGGAGTGTAGGTCTGACTCATTAGCTACTTATGCACGTGCATCTGTAAATTTTTAGTTTATCGGCCGGAAATTGGTATGATTTCCGGGACTTAACCAAAGGACAACGCGAGACTTCTGTTAAAAATGACACCCATACCTTCTGGTGTGAAAATTACTTCGTAAGCGCGATCAAATTGAAGGCGGCTAGGGTGACCTTCGTCGGAGGTTCGTGATGAAACCAAATACCAGCTTGGATTACAGCCGTCGCATCGAGCGGGTCATTCGCTATATGGGTGAGCATCTCGATGTGGCGCTTGACCTCGCTACCCTTGCCGAGGTGGCGCATCTATCGCCTTATCATTTCCACCGCATCTATGCTGGCATGACCGGCGAGACGGCGGCGGAGAGTCTGCGGCGGTTACGGCTTCACCGCGCGGCTGGCGCACTTATCGGGTCGAAGGCACCTATTATCGCCATCGCGAAGGCTGCAGGTTATGGCAGCGTCGCCGCCTTCACCCGCGCCTTCCAATCGGCTTACGGCACGCCGCCCGCCGCTTACCGGCAGCGCGGCTTCCTGGTGATGGATTATTCAGACGCACCCCCGGCATCCCGCAACCTCACCCCGGAGCATGCTATGTTCAACGTCACCATCCGCGACAGCGCACCCGTGCGCCTCCTCGCCTATCGTCATCAAGGAGATTACTTGGAGATCGGCCCTGTCTTCGACCGTCTCTTCACTTGGGCTGGACCTCGCGGTCTGATGGATCCCAAGACGCGCGGTATCGGTATCTATTACAGCGACACAACGAGCGAGCCACCGGCTGAGTGGCGCTCCGACGCCAGCATCAGCGTCGCCCCTGAGGCGATACCACCCGACGAGATAAATGCGCCGCGCCTCATCGATCTCGCCGGTGGGCGGCATGCGGTTCTGCGCCACAAAGGACCTTATGCCGAACTCCATCACGCCTATGCCTGGCTTTTCGGCCAATGGCTGCCGGGTAGCGCCGAGGTACCGGCAGACCGGCCGGTCTTCGAAGAATACCTCAACAATCCACGCGACTTGCCGCCGGAGGAATGGTTGACCGAGATTAACCTACCGCTTGTAGCTCGCTGATCGTCAAGCTTACTCAGCGGCCTTATCGGTCACACGCTTCACCGGTTTGGGCGCACGGATGTCGTTGGCTTTCTTCACCGCGTCGAAGATGGTCGGGAAGGTCGGGCGGTCGATATAACGGCCGGCGCCCTTCT
>CAYOYT010000005.1:0-22527 GCA_964408245.1 uncultured Dongia sp.
CAGTCGGCCTAGTTTCATGGGGCCAGTCATCATGGGGATCATCAGGGGAGGGTATTCTGAGCGTCCATATCGTCCGCCTCGGCATGCCGCGTCATAAAAACGAAGGCACCCGAATCGGTACCGTGCGGCGCCCACCGCGCGGTGTGCCGAAGAATCGTTTCGCCGCCGACAATTGGTACGACGTTTGGTATCCGGAACTGTCGCCCAGCGGCGATCTCGTGGCTCAAGCGCTGCTGGCGGAAACGGCCGGGGCATGGAAATCCTTCGAGCGCTCTTTTCGTGCCGAGATGAACCAACCGGGGCCTAAGCGGACACTTGGACTTCTTGCTGCCCTCTCGCATCACGCTGATTTCTCGGTCGGCTGCTATTGTGAGAACGAGGCGCGTTGTCACCGTTCCATCCTGAAAGCGCTTCTCAAGGAGCATGGTGCTCAATTAGCCTAAGCGAAATCGCCAACCTTTACCGCTCAATCGTGACTGATAAACCTTGTCGCGTTAGGGCATCGCTCACGAAAATAGCCGCTTTGGTGGATGATCTCGCCGAACAGCGAATGTGTCAGTTCCAAACGGAACTCGAACGCGCCGTCAGCCCGGTCGATATGGCTGATGGTCAGGGTGCCCGGGCTCAGGAAACGGGGCAGCCTCAGGCGCAACACGCCGAACTTGATGAAGTAATGATCGCTGAGGAAGCGCAGACCATCGGCATCGGCACGCACAATGAGTGCGATGCCGAATCCGAAGCCCAGATATTCTTCCAGCCCAGTTGCGCCGTGGAAGCGCTTGCTGCTGTGGATCACCTGTGGGAAGCCGTGGCGGCGACCATACATGCGGCTCCAGAACTGTCCGCCACCGTCGCTGTCCTCGGTAACGCTCACCACCGCAGGCACACCAATATCTTCGCCCAGTGGCAGAGGTCCGCCGATGATTCGTGCGAGCTGGGCCAGGAGACGTCCCAGCCGGCTCTTACGACTTTCGACGATGGTGCCGGCATAGGTGACCGATTGGCCGGCTTGCACTCTTTTGCCGAAGCGTGCTCGAACCGGTGCGGGAAGGCGCTGCCAGGCCGCGACGCCGAGCAGCGTGCGGAAGCGCATATCGCCCAAGGCTGATGCCTCATCAGCAAGTGTCTCGTCGGACGGCTGATTGCCGATCGGCATTTTGTTTGACGGCGCTTTGTCTGACAGGGGTAGAATCGGTTGTTCGGCGTAATGAACAATCTGTTGCGCTCTCATCTGGCGCCCTTACTACTGCCGCGCCCAAGCGACAACATGCCGATTACTTTCGAACCCAATTTGATAAGCCGCATCAGTACCTTTGGGTCGACCTGCAGCATCTGGCCGAACCAAGAATCCATCGTCGTCATGAAATCCTGCATTTCACCTAGACGTTGCCGGGCTAATTTACTCACCTTGGGATCTCGCTCGGCCGATTTCAGCACAGCGTTGATCGCGGCGACCGCTGGATCGATCTCTCGTTCCTTACGGCCCTGTGCGACGCGAGTCAGGATCTGCCACAGATCGGCCTCGGCCTCGAAATGATCGCGCCGATCGCCCATCATGGGCACGCGCCGGACCAGCTTCCAGCCGATGAGTTCCTTGATGCTGTTGGAGACGTTAGAGCGCGCAAGGCCCAGAGCATCTGCGATTTCTTCCGCCGTGATCGGCCGGTCGGCGAGATAAAGGAAAGCATGGATTTGTGCCACGGAGCGATTGACGCCCCATTGACCGCCAAGATCACCCCAGTGCAGAACGAATTCCTGGACAGCGGGGGCGAGATTTTGACTGCTGACTGTTGTTTCTGTCATGACAGAAATGTAAGACGCTAACGAATGAAAGTCAAGAATACCGTTTTAGGGAAAGGGGGCGACCCACTGCACCGTTATCAGCAAATACCGTTGAAAACTGCCAGAGCTCGCCCGAACTCCGGACCAGTTTATTTGGGTGCATTCTGATATCCCTCACAATGCAGGTCGACTCTACTGCTCAAGCGATTGCAGATGTGGCGGCTAGTGGACGGCGGGCGAATGGTTTAAAGGTGAAGGCCATCAGCGTCGCGCCAAGGCCCATGCCCCAAGCGCCGATATAGAGCCAAGTGTAACTGGCTGTCGTATCGTAAATGAGACCGCCGGCAATGGGGCCTAGCGCCATGCCGAGACCCCCTGCCATCGCCGTGCCGCCGATAACCGTGCCCATCATCTTCAGGGGAAAGTTCTCGCGGGCAAGCACGGCGTAGAGCGGCATGACGCCGGCATAGATGAAGCCGAAGATCGCCGCCACGGCGTAGAAGGCGGCGAGCTGGCTCACGAACACATAGGCAAGAGCACCAAAGGCTTGCGCGAGCAATCCCACCACCAGCACACGCTTGGCACCGAATCTGTCGCCGAGTAGGCCGAAAACAATGCGGCCGCCCATGCCGGCAAGGCCTTCGAGGCTGTAGATGGAGACGGCGGCAAGAAGTGGAATCCCACAGGTCACCGCATAGCTCACCGTATGGAAGATCGGCCCTGAATGCGTGGCGCAGCAAAAGAAGTTGGTGAGGAGAAGGATGATGAATGGTGGCGATTTTATCGCCTGATTGACCGACATTTCATGCGGTGACGTGATGCTGTCCGCCGCCACTGTTGTGCGCGCTTGCGCTGCCAAAGCGGGCGCACGGCGCACGAGGAGCGAGGCTGGGATCATCACGGTACCAGTAATACCGGCAATGATCATCATCGCCGTGCGCCAGTCGTGATGTTCGACCAACCAAGCAGCCACCGGCGACATAATGATCGGCGCCATACCCATACCGGCCGAGACCAGCGAGACAGCAAGGCTGCGTTGCGTTTCGAACCAGCCAGTGACGCAGGCCATCATCGGCGCGAAAATCGCAGCGACGCCGCAACCCACCAATAGACCGAAGATGAGCTGGAAGGCGACGAGTGAGGTCGCCTGTGCGGCGAGGAAGAGGCTCACTGCGAGCAGGATCGACCCGATGAGCACGACCGGCGGCGGCCCCCAACGATCGGTCAGAGATCCCCAGGCCAGGCTGGCAAGGGCCATAGCGAGGAAGCCGATCGTCATGGCGCTCGAGACACCTGTGACCGACCAGCCTGTTTCCGCCGAGATCGGGCGCAGAAAAACCGGGAGGGCGAACATGCCGCCGGCCGCCATGCAACCTAAAACGCCGCCCACGGCGACAATCACCCAGCGATAGAACGGTTGAGCCATGTTTGTGTCATCCTGCATTCAACGCGTCATCAATTTGTGTTGACATCAATTGAAACGTCAACCTGGGATTTTGAGGAAGGCAAGTCAGGCCGTATCTTTTTTGGTCGTCATGCCCGGACCCAGAGTTGATCTCACTGGCCGGGCATCCACTTGCTCAAGCGCATCCGTAGATTTTTGGGTCTTTACACGCCGTATCTCCTCTCATGCGAGGTTGGCGACTAGGCTTGGGTGTTTGCTCTGGGCTAGATTGGCGCCGGTCTCGCCCAAAGGGGGCGTGACAGATGTGTCGAGATCTTGATGGACTCGCTGATCACCGCTGCCGCTCACGCTCTTGGTCTTGGCGATCCGCTGGGCGCTCTCAATCGCGTTGCCCTGCGTGAGGATGCGCCGGCGCTTGCCCTGCGGGGTATTGCCATGGCCCAGCTTGGCGATCTCGCACGCGCCAGGCTCCTGTTGCGCCGCGCCGCCCGTGCCTTCGGACCGAAAGAAGCAGTGGCCCGCGCGCGCTGCGTGGTGGCGGAGGCTGAAGTCGCCCTGGCAGCGCGCGATCTCACCTGGCCCACCAAGGCCCTCGATACCGCGCGCGATATCCTTGAAGATCACGGCGATCGCACGAACGCCGCTCATGCGCGTTATCTGGAACTACGGCGCCATTTGTTGCTTGGTCGTCTCGCCGATTCCGAGCGGCTCCTTAGTGTGCTCGATCCAGTGACGCTGCCGCCAGCCTTACGCGCGGCGCATGAATTGCTCGCAGCTGGCATCGCTATGCGCCGCCTTCATGCCAAGCCAGCGCGCGAGGCTCTGTCGCGCGCTGCCCAAGCAGCTGCTCAAGCGCGCATCCCCGCCTTGCTGAAAGAGGTCGAGAATGCCGCAGCGATGCTAGCGGCACCCGCCGCGCGCCAAGTGGCGCCCTTGCCGGAGCGACTGCTCGATCTAGCCGGTGTCGAAAGCTTGCTCACCTCGCGCAAGCTGGTGATCGATGCTTGCCGGCTCATGGTGACACGCGGAACGAAGCAGATCACCCTCGCGCGACGTCCCGTTCTCTTCGCCCTTATCCGAGCCTTGGGCGAAGCGTCACCCGGTGACGTCGCGCGCGACGTGCTGATCGCGCGTGCATTTGGTGGCAAGCATGCCGATGAGTCGCATCGCGCGCGCCTGCGCGTTGAGATCGGCCGTCTGCGCGTCCTTCTTAAGAACATCGCTGAGATCAAGGCAACGATGCGCGGCTTCGTGCTGAGCACCCGTGGTGAAAAAATCGTCGTCCTTGCTCAGCCTGTCGAAGAGCAGCATGCGAGCGTGCTAGCTTTCTTGTCCGACGGTGAATCCTGGTCGAGCTCGGCATTGGCGCTGGCCCTCGGCGCCAGCCAGCGCACGGTGCAGCGTGCCCTCGAAGCGCTTGTCAAGTCCGGCAAAGCGCAATTCTTCGGCCATGGCCGCGCGCGGCGCTGGGTGACGTCGTCGATCCCCGGTTTCACGACAACCTTGTTACTCCCAGCGCCGCTGCCCAGCGATTAAGTTTGTGGTGTGAGTAGTTTTGGAAAGCCCGCAATATTGAGGAGAACGACATGAAGCGCAAAACAGCCGAAGTCACCCGGGAATACGGACCGTTCCCAGGCGTTGAGAAGATCCATGGGGTTAGCTATGACGGCAGCCATGTGTGGTTTGGTGCCGGCGATAGCCTCCAATCGCTTGACCCGCAAAATGGTAAGCCGCAACGCAAGCTCGATGTTGCCGCTCATGCCGGTACGGCTTTCGACGGCACGCATCTTTTCCAGATCGCCGAGAGCCGCATTCAGAAGATCGATCCCACCACCGGCCAGATCTTGCATAGCATTCCAGCACCAGGTAACGGCGCCGATTCCGGCCTTACCTGGGCCGAAGGCACACTGTGGGTCGGTCAGTATCGCGATCGCAAGATTCATCAGATCGATCCAGAGACCGGGAAGGTCCTACGCACAATCGAGAGCAACCGTTTCGTCACGGGCGTTACGTGGGCAGACGGAGAATTATGGCATGGCACGTGGGAAGACGACGAAAGCTGCTTACGCCGTGTCGATATCGAAACAGGCGAGATTCTAGAACAACTCGACATGCCGCAAAGCATCTTTGTCTCCGGACTGGAGGCTGGCGGCGATCAGTTCTTCTGCGGTGGTGGTCCTTCGGGCAAGATCAGAGCGGTGAAAAGGCCGACGAGATGAGGAAGCTGATGCAGTCGGATGGTGCGGGCGATCATCTAGTCAATTCGATGGTTGCTGCTCTGGAACTTTCGGCGGCGTGATAACCGGTGTTATGCCACCTTCTGGCGGCGGTTCGATGATGTCGCCGTCGCCGGTAGGTGGCGGTGTCAACACACCGCGGCAGGCGCCAAGTTCTTGCTCGAGCGGTTTTTGTAGCTTGCCTGCATTGTCGCCGAGCGTAGGAACACCGTTCGAATCTTCCGGCACGATTCGGCACTTATCTGGCTGTGCGGGAGATTGATCGTCGTTTTCCTGCGCGGCGGCTTGTGCGGTGCAGAGAGAAAGGGCCAATAGAGACGATGCGGTGAGAATGCGCATAGCATTTTCCTTTCCGAGATTGGCGCGTCACAATAGACGCGTCATGACGAAAAGAAACAAGCCGACCCCGAGATATGTTCCTCACGGCCGATATACGATGTTACAGCGTTTTTGCCGCTTTGCGTCGACGCCCTGCAGCGTCTAGCACGATGGGCCGCTTGCCGTCTTTGCCGTAATACTCAGTTTCCGAGGCGCGCCCGAATTGATCGACAATACTGACAACAAACCGGATTCCCTGCGGCGTGGTCAACCAATAGCGCGCAGTCATCTTGCGGAAAGCGGAAATCTCGGCCCCATGCTTTTCACAGAGCCCACGTAGAGCTGCCGGAAACAATGCGACCGCCTTGCCGATCTTCTTCTCGACGCGTACGCCGCCGGAAACCGCGCCCTGCAAAAAATCGACGTCGATTTCGCCTTGCGGTGCCTCCGCAATAGCCCCGAGGATGTCGACCTCGTAAAGGCCGATCAGAAGGCTGCAGCCACTGGCGAGTGACGTCGCCGCATTATGAGCGATCGCTCGGAGAGTGTCGTGTTTCAAAGAGATAACCTCCTCACGTCCATGCGGTTAAAACGCCTGTCGACCGGACTACAAAAGTGTTTACTTTTCGATATGCTGAGAAGGCCCCATCATCGCTAGCAAGCTTACTCAACACACACCAAATCTGGACGTGGAAATGCATTCGGAACTCTATTGGATTGATACCAACACCACGCGCCAGCTTGCCATCATGGCGCGGCCGCGCGCCGGTGATTGGCTCGAACGCGAGGTCGCGCACTGGAAGCATTCAGGCGTGGAGATTGTCATCAGTCTCCTGGAACAGGACGAGGTGAATGATCTCGCGCTCGGTATGGAAGAAATGCTGTGCAAGAAGAGCGGCATAGAATTTCTGCAGTTTCCTATCCCAGATCGAGGTGTCCCAGACGATGCCAACGAAGCCATGCGTTTCGCAACGGAGGTCGCAGGTAAACATAAGACAGTCGCCATTCATTGTCGCGCTGGGATTGGTCGATCTTCTGTGATATCCGCCACAATATTGATTGCCATGGGCATCACACCGGCGGCAGCAACTGTCGACAATCGAAAAGGCAAGAGGCGTGCCGATCCCTGACACGGACGCCTAACGCCCTTGGGTCATGAAACTTCGAAAGCCGCAGATTGGTTAATTGTCATCCCTGGGCCTCGTGTTGATCCTGCTGGCCGGGCACCCATCCTCTCCCCGGGATGCTCATTCCCACTCGATCGTTCCTGGCGGCTTTGAGGTAAAATCATAGACAACGCGGTTGATACCTTTCACTTCATTGACGATGCGCGTCGCTACACGGCCGAGGAAAGCGGGTTCGAAGGGATAGAAATCGGCCGTCATGCCGTCTGTCGAGGTGACGGCGCGCAAGGCGCAGACGGAATCATACGTGCGACCGTCGCCCATGACACCAACCGTGCGCACCGGCAGCAAAACTGCGAATGCTTGCCAGATCTTGTCGTAGAGGCCGGCTTTGTCGATTTCTTCGAGATAGATCGTATCGGCCTTGCGCAGGATGTCGCATTTGTCGCGATCCACTGTGCCGGGAATCCGGATGGCAAGACCTGGGCCAGGGAAGGGATGGCGGCGGATCATCTTTTCAGGGAGACCCAATTCGCGGCCAAGCACCCGCACCTCATCCTTGAAAAGCTCGCGCAAGGGTTCAACCAACTTCATGCGCATGCGTTCAGGAAGCCCACCGACATTATGGTGGCTTTTGATGGTGACCGAGGGGCCGCCGGTGAAGGAAACACTTTCGATCACGTCTGGATAAAGTGTTCCTTGTGCTAGAAAATCGGCTCCACCGATTTTCTTCGCTTCCTCCTCGAACACCTCGATGAAGAGGCGGCCGATGGTCTTGCGCTTGGTTTCGGGATCCGACACGCCGGCGAGCTGACCTAAGAAAAGCTCCGACGCATCGCGATGAACCAGCGGGATGTTGTAGTGATCGCGGAAGAGTGCCACCACCTGATCGGCCTCACCCGCGCGCAGCAGGCCATGATCAACGAAGATGCAGGTGAGCTGGTCGCCGATCGCCTGGTGAATCAACACGGCGGCGACTGCGGAATCGACACCGCCGGAGAGGCCGCAGATCACTTTGCCCTTGCCCACTTGGGCGCGGATCTTCGCGATCTCGGCATCGCGGAAGGCTGCCATGGTCCAGTCGCCCTTGCAGCTGCAGACCTTGTGGATGAAGTTCGAGATGAGTTTCGCGCCGTCAGGTGTGTGCACAACCTCCGGGTGGAACTGCACGGCGTAGCGTTTGTCCCTGATATTGGCGATAGCGGCGAAAGGCGCGCCATCTGAGACAGCCACCACTTCGAAGCCCGCTGGCAAGGCGACGACCCGGTCGCCATGGCTCATCCAGACCTGATAATTGCCGTCCTTCTTCCAGACGCCGTCGAAGAGCGGTGTTTCCTTTTTCACCGTGATGAAAGCGCGGCCAAATTCGCGGTGGTCGGAACCAGTAACCTCACCGCCCAATTGCGCACACATGGTCTGCTCGCCATAGCAGATGCCAAAGACCGGCTTCTCAGATTCCCAGACGATGGCGGGCGCGCGTGGGCCGTCGGCTGTCGTCACGGAATGCGGCGATCCCGACAGGATGATACCCCTCGGGTCGAATGCCTTGATGCGCGATGACTCGACGTTGAATGGAAAGATTTCGCAATAGACCCCAGCCTCGCGCACACGCCGCGCGATTAGCTGAGTTACCTGCGAGCCAAAATCGAGAATAAGGATGCGGTCGGTCATTCGGTCTCCTAAGTTTTATCTTTGAAGAGCGAGGGTAACCCCTCACCCTACCCTTTCCCGCAAGGGGCGAGGGGCTTGTTCTTTCCGCTTACACGTTCACGTCCTCTCACCTTGCGGCAGAGGGTAGGGTGAGGGGATGTTTTGTTCAGCTTCTTTGCCAATAAGCTTACTCAAATCGCGCCAGCCATAGGCGATATCTGGCACGCCCCCATCGATACCTTCGGCAATGAGTTGGCCGCCGATCTTTTCATAGAAGCGGCGATAAGCGTTGTCGCTATAGGCCCAAAGCATAAGCGCCCGCTTACCTTCACGCAGCCAATACGCCGCGGCGGCGGCGATGAGGTTGCGGCCCAAGCCCTTGCCTTGAACATGAGCGCGGCAATGGAGCGAGTAGATCTCGCAATCAAAGCCGGCGAGATCACCCTTTGTGATGTTGTGTTCCTTCACGGGGCCGCCGAGCAAAAACCCGTCGATGCCGTCGCCGACACTACCCACCAAGATCAGCTTTTCGGCCTGGGAGAGCCAGTCACGCCAAAGCGGCAGGCGCTTATGCGGCTGCATGGCGGCTAACTGATCGGCAGGGATGAACGCGCCATAGGCAAGCTCCCAGCCCTTCAAGTGGATCGCGGCAATGGCCGGCAGATCGGTAAGGGCGGCGGGGCGTATTTTCATGCGGCCTTATAGCCGCTGGACATAAGCGTCGTAAACCGAGATTGTGCCAGCCATGATAGACTCGCATGACAATTATAATGGGCCTGAAAACACAGGCACTTACCCCGTAACTGATGGTGTGGCGGCGCGCGTTTCACTTTCGAATGCGGCTGTCCGCGAAACCGAAATCCTCGTTGTCGGCGGCGGGCTCGTCGGCATGGCCATGGCGGCGGCCCTTGGCGGCGCGGGAATCACGGTAACGCTGGTCGAATCGGAAAAGCTACCGGACATGACCGGCGAGACGTTCGACGGCCGTTCCTCGGCCATAGCCTATGGCTCGCAACAGGTGCTTGCCGGTATCGGTGCTTGGGAATACATGGCCCAGGCGGCGGAGCCGATCCACGACATCCGTGTCTCGGATGGCGGCTGGCAATACCGCGAGGCGAGCCCCTTTTTCGTCCACTATCACTGTGCCGATCTCGCGGCGGACTCTATCTCTGGCGCGCGTGGCGGCCAACCGCCCTTCGGTTGGATCATCGAGAACCGCGCCCTGCGTGTAGCACTCTTAAAGCGACTTGGGGAAATTCGAGCGGTCAGCCATATCCCCGGCATGCGCGTGCGCGAGATCGCGTTCAACGGCGATGGAAACCGCGCGACGCTCGAAGACGGCAGCGAGATCTGCGCGCGTCTCGTCATCGGTGCTGACGGGCGTACTTCCGCCGTGCGTCGCATGGCCGGGATCGCGACGCAGGAGTTGGGCTACAAGCACAGCGCCATCGTCTGCACTGTCACGCATGAGCTGCCGCATGGTGGCGTAGCGCACGAACATTTCCTGCCTGTCGGTCCCTTCGCCATGCTGCCCATGACGGATGATGAGATGGGGCGACATCGTTCTTCGATCGTTTGGACTGAGGATCCGCGCATTATCCCCCTGCTGCTCGCCTTAAGTGATGCCGATCTAGGTACGGAGATCCAGCGCCGCTTCGGCCCAACGCTTGGGCGCATTTTGCCTGTGGGGCCGCGCTTCACCTATCCCTTGAAAATGATCTTGGCCGCGACCTATGTCAAAGATGGTCTGGCATTGGCTGGGGATGCGGCGCACGGCATGCATCCCATCGCGGGGCAGGGCTTCAACATGGGTGTTCGGGACGTTGCGGCACTTTCGGAAGTCCTGGTCGATGCATGGCGGGGTGGTGGCGATCTGGGTAGCACCGCCGTGTTGGAGCATTATGCGCGCTGGCGCCGTTTCGACAATCTGATGATGCTGGTGGTAACTGACGGGCTGACGCGCCTCTTCTCCAACGATGTCGGCCCGATCCGTTTCGTGCGCGATATAGGCTTCTTCCTGTTCAACAAAGCGAAACCGCTGAAGCGCATCGCCATGCGTCATGCCATGGGCATCGTCGGTACGCTCCCGCGTCTGGTACGCGGCGAGAAGCTTTGACGGCATAACCCTCCTTTCTGCTGAACCTAGCCGTGTTGTCTTAGATTGTGCTGGCGTATTCATCCTCAGACAGCATTCCAATCTTCCAAAAGTCGCAAGGTTTTTAGGGATTTAGCCCTCCAACTCTGCTTCTTATCGACTTGGCAGAAGCGGAGTCGGCTTTATATTCTTCATTTCAGCCCGCCTTCCGGCGGATGCTAGTTGGCGGACTGCTCGATGGCCGCATCAGACAGGGAACTTCAGACATGGCTCTCAGTGCGCAACTTAATCCGTGGGCACCCAAAGTGCTCAGCATCGTCCGCATCGTTGCTGGCCTTGCCTTCATGGTGCATGGCCTTGGCAAGCATTTCGGTTTCCCGGATCTCGGCTTCGTTGCGGAACCCGGCTCAGCTGGTTGGTTCTCGGGGTGGATCGAACTTGTTGGCGGCGCACTCATTGCTATCGGCCTTTTCACCCGCCTCGCCGCCTTCATCTGCTCTGGCACGATGGCGGTCGCCTATTTCATGGTGCACGCGCCGCAGAACTTCTATCCGGCCACCAATGGTGGCGAAGTAGCATTGCTCTTTTGCTTCATCTTCTTTTATTTCGTCTTCGCCGGCCCCGGCCCGTGGAGCGTCGATGCGAAGATGGGCAAGGCTTAAACACCGCCGCTCGTCAGAGAGAGTGGATGCCCGGGCAGGGGGATCAACTCTGGGCCCGAGCATGGGGGTTAAGGTGAATCTACCTCGCTTACACTCGGTATGATGGCTGAGACCGAGCCCCCTTTCCCTCCACCGTCATCCCCGGGCTTGAACCGGGGACCACTCGTGCAGCTGAGCGTATGAATCAAATCAGCTGAAAAACCCCCGTCTCCCGAAAGCGCAGGTAAGAGCTGATCGTGGCGGGCAATGACGGCATAACATCCTGCGGTAGCGTTTGAGGTCGGAACCAGCCGAATTCGAGCGATTCCTCGGATGTGACAGCTTCGGCACCTGCTGGCCAATCGGCATAGAACAGCATCACAAAATACTGGCAGCGATGGCCGTTCGGATAGATGATGGTCTTGGTCTTCGGGTCCGAGCTGAAGCCATAAGGGATGACACGTTCAACCGCGACGCCGGTTTCCTCGAACATCTCGCGCTTGATCGCCGTGGCGATATCTTCGCCGGGTTCCGGTGAGCCTGCAGGGATACCCCAGACCTTAAAATCGCTGCGGCGCTCCAGCAAGATCTGGCCAGCGCTATCAACGAAAAGGCAGGAGGCACCGGGCAGGAGCAGCAAATCGGTCCCAACCTTCTGACGGATTGGGTAGAGATAGCTGTCACGGAAGCTCATCGGTGCCTCGAGCTCTGAAAATCATGCCCGCGGCGCGTATTTCGCGAGAATTCGCTGCAGGGTGCGGCGATGCATGCGCAGGCGGCGCGCGGTTTCTGAGACATTGCGATCGCATTGTTCATAGACGCGCTGGATGTGTTCCCAGCGCACACGATCGGCGGTCATCGGCTGTTCTGGCGGTGGTGGCAAAGCATCGCGATGTTCGAGGAGGGCTGCTTCCACCTGATCGGCATCGGCAGGCTTAGGCAGGTAATCGACAGCACCGGATTTAATGGCAGCGACGGCGGTGGCGATATTGCCATAGCCGGTGAGAATCACGACGCGACAATCAGATCGGCTCTTCTTAATTTCCGGCACGACGTCAAGGCCGCTGCCATCCGCAAGGCGGAGATCGACCACGGCATAGCGCGGCGGTTGCGCCTTGGCGCTCGCAATGCCGGCTTCGACACTCTCTGCCTCGGTAACTGCGAAGCCGCGCTTTTCCAGGGCTTGTGCCAAACGCTGTCGATAGGGCGCGTCATCATCGATGATCAGCAGGGTCTTCTCTGCGATTTGTGCGGCTGGCTTCTCGTGCATATCGTCTGGTCCTTCATTCCTTAAGCGCTTCGTTAAGCGCGCTGCGCGGCCAAATCACCCTGACCTCGGCGCCGCCGAATTCATTATTGCCGAATTGCACATTGCCGCCCGACCGTTCCAACAGATTCTGAGCGATGAAGATGCCAAGGCCCATGTGATCGCCCTTGCGTCGGTCGGAACCGTTCTTGATCCCGCCGCGCACCAACTTGGTACCATAGCGCCCCAACGCTGCTGAAATATAGGGGTCACCGAGCCGTGCCAAAAGATCCGGCGGAAAGCCCTGACCGTCATCGGTAATGGTGACGGCGAGCTCGGCCCGCGACCAGGTAATGACTACTTGCACCTCTTCCTTGGCAAATTCGATGGCATTCTGCAGCAGATTGCCGAGACCATGCATAATTTCCGGCCGGCGCGGCATGACGGGCGGTTCATGCTCGTCACCGCCGGATTTCGCTTCGATGCGCAAGGCGACGGAGGGCCGCATGAAAGGTTCGGCGGCAAGCTCGATGAGAAGGGGCGCCGCCAAAACGTGGAAATGATCTTTCGAAGATTGCTCGGGTCGTGCTGCGATTTCTGCCAGGATATGCCGACAGCGTTCGGCCTGACTGAGGAGCAGCTCAGCATCTGCGCGATAAGGAGAATCCGCTGGTAAATCCCGCGTCAGCTCCTTGGCGATGAGTGAGATGGTGCCTAAAGGTGAGCCCAGTTCATGGGCGGCAGCGGCGGCGAGTGCTCCTACCGAATTGATGCGCTGCTCTCGGTCGAGCGCCGATTGCACCGCCATCAGCGCGTCGGTCACGCGCCGCGCTTCCTCGGCCACCTTGAAGACGTAGATCGAAATGAAGACGACGGCGAGACCCAGGGCGATGGTAACCCCGAGGACGAAGGTTGATGGCAGATCAAAGACACCACCCGGCCAAGGCAGCGGCAGATGGAAGAAGGCGAGGATGTTGACGCAGGTGATGGCAAGCGCTGTGAGACCAAGGGTTGAGCGGAAGCTCAAGGCCGCGGCCGAGACCGTGACAGGCGCCAGCAGGAGCAGCGAGAAAGGATTATGCAAGCCACCGGTAAGGCCCAGCAGTACCGTGAGCTGTATCATATCGAAAGCAAAGTAGAATGCCGATTGCCGGTCGGTGAGGCGCGCATTCGATTTGCGTTTCAGCTGCGGCACTAGGGTGGCGGCGGCAAGGGCGCCGATGGTGAGGACCGCCGGGATAAGCTCGATCGGGTAACCCAGAACGACATTGACGAAAAAGAGGGAGGCCGCTTGGCCCACCACCGCGACCCACCGGATGGCGAGCAGCGTGCGCAGTCGCACATGGCCGCGCGTGTGGCGGCGGGCAGATTGATATTCGGGCCGAAAACCAGCCATGGGTGCGATCACCTCAGTCATCAGGCATTATTCAAGATATTAAAGCCCGATTTGCAACCCGCCTATTTTATAATGGTCCCGGCAGCGGAGGGGCAAAGATCGCTTCAGGCTACAACCTTCCCCAATAACGCGTTGCGCTGCGCCTTGGTGAGGCCGGGTGCTGCGACGATTTTATCGCATCCAGCGATGCGGGCGAAGCGGTGCACGGCAGCGCGCAGGCAATCGAGGGAAATCTCGTGATAGAGATCCAGGCCGGTGACGCGCCAGTGGCCTTGTTCTTTACGACCGTCGATGAGGCCCACCGCTTTGTCACGGTAGAGGATCGGCATCGCGAAATAGAACCGGCGCTGGTCTTCTGGGGTATAGGCCTCAAATTTGTAAGTGAAGCCGAAGAGTTCGGTGAAGCGACGACGGCTGAACATCAAATTGTCGAGTGGCGGCACCAGGCGCACGATATCATCCGGCGGCGGCACACCCCGCATGAAGCGATCGAGATCGGAGCGCAGCGCCAGGTAGCGATGCTGAGTCTCACCCTCAATGGAATCGATCCAGTCGATCAGCTGATGGTCGAGTGCGTCCTCGATCAATCTCTTGGCCACCGCCATCCCGCCGCGCCAGGTACCGACATGATGCGAGACGCGCTCGGCC
Organism: uncultured Dongia sp.; assembly: GCA_964408245.1. Taxonomy (GTDB): domain Bacteria; phylum Pseudomonadota; class Alphaproteobacteria; order Dongiales; family Dongiaceae; genus Dongia. Next base: position 14,543 of record CAYOYT010000005.1, read on the forward strand.
AATTGCCGCGGTGTTGCAAGCTTCAGGACCGACAGCGCCGAATGCACGAAGAAGGATTTGTGCGCCTTTCGGTAATCGGCAATCGGGTCCAGTAATTCCGGCGCTACGCGCTCGGTAAGGTCGAACAGTCGGTGGAAGTTCTTTGATCGACCGCTGATTTGCACTTGCCCGGTGTGATAAAGATATTCGAGCGCACGCGTCGTTGCCTTGATCGTGTTGAAACCGCCGATGACGCGCTCCGAGTCGAGATCGGCTGGAGAGATCGGCCCGTGAGCTTCAATATGCTTGCGTACCTGACGCATCAAGGGGCGCATTTCCTTCAGACGGTCTTGATTCACCGCTTTAGAAAAATCCTTGAGAAAAAATGGTACCCAATCGCGCCGTGTTGCAAACAGAGGGTAATGCGTCTCCAGCATCGCGCGCTCGCGATAATAGAGATCGTAAAGCATAGGGATCGGCGCATCCGTGCGCGTGACCCAGGCAATCTCGTGATTGCGCAAGCCAGTCGAGCGAATGCTGTCGATCTGCATCATGCCGAGGCCGACAGCCTTGGCTGGCGCATCCGCAGCATTCCAATACGGTCCGCGAAGACCGAGGCGGTCGAGCAGAAAGGCGCGGGCGAGTTCCTGAGACATGGCGCTCTTTTTAATCCTCATGCCCAAAGGACTTTTCAGGCACCTATTTTCTCCGCGGCGCAGGTGGATACCCGGCCAGTAAGACCAACGCCGAGCTCGGGTATGCGATGAGCAAGAATCCTAGTCCTTATCGCTCACCCCAGCTTCAGCGAAGGTCGCCATGCCGCTGTGGCAAAGTGCCGCCGCGCGCAAAATCGGAATGCATAATGCGGCGCCTGAAGCCTCGCCTAGCCGCATGCTGAAATCAAGCAGTGGCTTCTTTGCTATTTTCTCCAAGACTCGGCGATGACCGGGTTCGGCCGAGCAATGCGCCACAACGCAATGATCAAGCGCGTTGGGATCGAGTTTTAGCAACACGGATGCCGCAACAGTGGTGGCAAAGCCGTCGAGGATCACAGGCACGCGGGCCATGCGCGCGGCGATTACGGCGCCGGTGATGGCGGCAAGTTCATGACCACCGAGTGCTGCGAGAACGGCGAACGGGTCGTCGAATACGCCGCGATGCCGGCTGAGACCCAAATCGATTACCTCGGCCTTGCGTGCCAGCTGAGCACCATGGATCCCCGTGCCCGGTCCCGCCCAATCCGTGCCTGTGCCGCCGAAGAGAGCGGCGGCGATCGCCGAGGCCGCGGTTGTGTTGGCGATGCCCATCTCGCCCACACAAAGCAGATCGATTCCAGGCTCGACCGACATCATGCCATAGGCCATCGCTCTTGCTGTTTCCACTTCGGAGAGGGCGGGCTCTGTCGTGAAATCCTTGGTCGGCTGATCGAGCGACATCTCATAAACGCGCAGATCAGCATCGGCATTCTTGCACAGCTGGTTTACCGCCGCGCCACCATGGGTGAAATTGAGCACCATCTGGCGTGTCACCTCGGCCGGGAAGGCTGAAACGCCCAAGGCCGCAACACCGTGATTGCCGGCAAAGACGGCGACGCGCGGGTGATTGATCACGGGCGGCGCCTTGCCTTGCCATGTGGCGAGCCAAGCGGCGAGTTCCTCCAGACGGCCGAGCGCACCGGCAGGTTTGGTCAATTGCCCCTCGCGCGCGGCGGTTTCCCCTGCCGCTTGAAGATCCGGCCCCGGAAACGTTGACACGATGCGCCGCATCTCGGCGAAACTGGCAATCGACTGGCTATCCAACATCATCTTAGCTCCTTATGACCGCCGGCTACGCGGTTGTTCGACCGACCCTATATCCCAGAGGCGGTTCTTGTTACAACGTCACCCAATTCTTCTTTCCCGTTTCTTAGGAACCTAAATGAGCGAAGCTAACCAGCCGTCCCCAACTGGTCCACTACCGGATGAGCCATTATCGGGCGATGGAGCCGTCCAGCTCCAAGAATCCGGCGCCGGTTCATCCACCGCGACCGCCCAAGCCGGCTCGCTTCTCGCGGATTGGCGCCGCGACGTTTTTTTGGCTTTGGGCTTCTTTACCCGGCTGCCGATTCCGGCGGTTTCCGGCCATCTCGGAAGTGCGGCGCGCGCCTTTCCCTTTGCCGGCCTCATCGTTGGGCTGATCGGCGCCTTGGTCTATTTCCTGGCCATAGAAATTGGGCTCTCGGGCCTCCTTGCAGCATTGCTGGCCGTGGCAGCGACCGGCATTGTGACAGGTGCCCTCCACGAAGATGGCTGGGCTGATGTCTGCGATGCTCTGGGGGCACGAGGTGGGATGGCGCAGCGGCTCGAAATCCTGCGCGACAGCCGGCTTGGAGCCTATGGCGGCCTCGCCCTCATCTTCTCAACGTCGATTAAGGTCGCGGCCATCGCCAATCTGGGGGCGCCGGAGCTGGTGGCGGGTGCGCTCATCGCTGCCCACACCCTGGCGCGCGGTGTGCTGCCTTTGGTCATGGCGCGGATGTCCTTAGCGCGTAGTACCGGGCTCGCTGTCGATGTCGGCAGACCCAGTGTTAACGCTGCCAATTGGTCGCTGATCATCGCGCTCGTTATCGCGACCATTGCGGTGGCGCCGGTCGCTGCTTTGGTGGCGCTGCTCGCGGCACTCGCGGCGACTTGGGCAATCGCCAAGCTGGCCCAGGCGAAGTTCGGCGGCTATACCGGCGATGTGTTGGGCGCCGTTGAGCAAGTGGCAGAAATGGCGATCCTGATCAATCTCATCACGCTCACCTGAACGCAACGGAACGATGCCAAACGATCATACTGAAACAAGACTCTGGCTGGTGCGTCATGCGCCCGTTATCGGCGCGCTGGGCCGCATCTATGGCCAGGACGATCTTGAAGCCGATTGCACCGACGACAACGCCTTCGCAGCACTTGCCAGTTTTCTCCCGGTCGAACCTATCTGGATCGCAACGCAGCTCAAGCGCACGCATCAGACGCTAGCCGCCGTCCATCGTGGCCGCGGCTTGGACCCGTTATTGCCGCTCATCGAACAGGATCTGGTCGAGCAACATTTTGGCGATTGGCAAGGTCTCACCTATGCCGAACTCGATGCTAGCCGAGATGGCGCCTATCATCGCTTCTGGCACGCACCGGCGACCGAGCGGCCACCAAATGGCGAAAGCTTTTCCGATGTGGTGGCGCGGGTCGAGAAGGCACTGCTGCGGTTAACTCTCGCGCATGCGGGAAAGGATATCGTGGTGGTGGCCCATGGCGGATCGATCCGCGCCGCCCTCGCGGCGGCACTCGATATCGAACCGGAACGCGCCCTAGGTTTTTCGATCGAGAATCTTTCCGTTACACGGCTCGATCACATCGAAGGTCAGAGCTTCGGCGCCGCCTGGCGCGTAGCGTTTGTCAACAGAAGGCTTTAAGCGACTCCTCCCACCTTCAGGAGGAAGGTCGGGAGGGGGCCTAAGTGACGAATCTCTCCGCCGGTGGGCTCACGCCACCGCAAAAACCTGGGTTGGGTCCTCGAAGGATTTGAATTCAAGTGCATTACCGCTGGGGTCTTTGAAGAACATCGTTGCCTGTTCGCCAATCTCCCCCTTGAAGCGGACATGGGGTTCGATGATGAACGCGATTTTGGCGGCCTTGAGGCGCTCAGCAAGACGGTGCCAATCGCCCCAAGGCAGGATGGCACCGAAATGCCGGACCGGGACGTGGTCACCATCGACCTGATTCGTCGCGACGGTGGTCGCTTCATCAGGGCGTAAATGGGCCGAGATCTGGTGGCCGAAGAAGTCGAAATCGATCCATTTTTGCGTCCTCCGCCCGATCTTGCACTCCAGAAGTCCGGCATAGAAAGCCTCGGCTGCGGCAATGTTATGGACTGGGAAGGCAAGATGGAAAGGCGGGATCGTGGTCATCGAAAGCTCCTCGATGCGCGCCAGGCGGGCTGGCCCGGGACCGCAAGTCCGGTAGATTGTCAGTCTTGCCTAACAGGAAGCTGACAGATTAAAGGCCCTCAAACCAGTTGCGGCCGGCACGATGTGGGAGATCATCCTCAATAGCGCGCGCAAGACCCGGATAGCGGGAGCCAGTTTTGTCGTCTATCTCCTAAAGGCAGGATGATATGGCAGGAAAGCGATCGAACATGCCGGAAGGAAGCAGCATGGTCAGCACGAGGCCCAGTAATAACAAAAGGCCCAGTGGTAATAAAAAGACCAGTGGTAATAAAAAGACCAGTGGCGACAATACAGTTCTGGTGAAGCACGCTGCCGCCTATATCGAGGCACGACAGGAAAGCGAAGCGGACGGGCCGATCACGCTCGAAGAACTGGCGCGCCATTGCGGCCTGTCGCCCTGGCACTTACAGCGCCAGTTCAAGCGCGTGATGGGTGTCTCTCCCCGCGCGTATGAGGAAAGCCTCCGCTTGGCGCGTTTCAAGAAAGGCTTGCGCGCGGGGGCGGGTGTGGCGGCCGCCACTTTCGACGCTGGCTTCGGTTCGTCGAGCCGCGTCTATGAGCGAGCTGGGGCGGCACTCGGTATGACACCCGCATCCTATGCCAGCGGCGGCAAGGGTGCCGATATCCGCTATGCTCTCACCGCTTCGGCGCTAGGGCGTATTCTCGTGGCGGCGACCGCGAAGGGCCTCTGCCGCGTCGAGATGGGCGAGGATGACGAGACACTGGTGGGCGATTTACGCGACGAATTCCCGAAAGCGGACAACATCGCCCCCGACAACACGGCCCTCCGCCCGTTTGTGACGGAAATTCTTCACCGCATCTCCGGCAAAGCACCCCGGGCGGATTTGCCGTTAGATATCCGCATGACCGCGTTCCAGCGTCAGGTTTGGGCGGCGCTGACCCGGATTCCCTCTGGCGAGACTCGGACCTATGGCGAGGTGGCCGCGGCCATCGGCCAGCCCAATGCCGCGCGCGCCGTCGGTAATACCTGTGGTCGCAACCCAGTGGCGGTGGCCATTCCTTGTCACCGTGTTTTGCGTAATGATGGAATGCTCGGTGGCTATGCATGGGGACCCGAGCGAAAACAGGCTCTTATCGAAGCCGAATCGCAATCGTTAACGACGCATAGCCGGCCTGCTGGCAAAAAAAGAGTAACCGGTTGAAGTCATCGCGAACCGCGCCGTACAGTGGTCGCCAGGGGATATCAACCAGCCCTGGGGATATGTGGATTGTTTTTGATCACCATGCGGAAAGTCGCAAAAAACCTAGCTAAGTCGTTAAGCCCGGCGCGCCCAACCGCGGTTGATAAGCCGCGGGCTAAACGTCGCTCGCTGCCTGAGGCGAGCGACATTCACATGCTCAATTTTGCCACCCGCAAGGTGCCTCTCGTCTTCAAACAGAACAAGCGCGCGCAACGCATCATCCTGCGTTTGGATCACGGCAATTCGTCGATCATTGTGGTGTTGCCGAAACGCACTTCGCGCGATGAAGGCAAACGATTTGCGTTAAGTAATAAGGATTGGATTGAGCAGCGTCTCGATCAATTGCATGAGCCCGTGCCCTTTCTGCACAACACCATCATCCCGATCCTCGGCACACCGCACCGCATCCGTCACAAACCGACTGCGCGCGGTGTCGTTTGGTGTGAATCAGAAGAAATCCATGTTGCGGGTCACGAAGAGCATGTGTCGCGCCGCGTACAGGATTGGCTGAAGCTCGAAGCCAAGCGTGAGATCGAAAGCCGCGCCTATGCCAAGGCCGACATCGTCGGCAAGAAAATCAAGAAGATCACGATCCGCGATACCAAAAGCCGCTGGGGTTCTTGCACCAGCGAGGGGGAGCTCGCCTTCTCCTGGCGTCTCATCTTCGCGCCGCGCCAGGTTATGGATTACGTGATCGCACATGAAGTGGCACATCTTAAGGAGATGAACCATGGGCCACGCTTCTGGAAACTCTGCGGTGAGATCTGCCGCAACATGGATTCAGCGCGCCTCTGGCTAGAGAATCAGGGCACCGATCTCTATCGCTACGGGCGGTTCTGAGAGGTCGTAGTTTTCGGCTAGTTTTGATGCCGACTCTTTCCTACGACGGAAGAAAGGTTGGGGTGCCGGGGATCACCGTGCGGCTGCCGCGCGCGTCAGGCGATCATTGATCGCGATCCCCAGACCCACAGGCGGTATTGGCATCACCGCAATGCCCGAAACATCGGGGCGATCCAATAGACGCAGCATGGCAAAGAGATTGGCGGCAGCTTCGTTGAGATCGCCGTTTTCGCTGAGATTAAGCATGATTTCAGCGGCAGGTGTATGAGGACCGAAGGCCAGCAAGGCTTCGCCGCGTGCAGTGCCCAGTGCGTTGAGGCGCACGGGCCGCTCTGGGGCGTAATGACTGAGGAGCCGACCTGGCCCACGAAGCCCAGCCTCGACATCACCGATAGCCGGCGCGATTTCGATCGACCGGCCAATGGCGGTAACGATTTCCTCAGGTGAGACACCGCCAGGTCGCAGCAACGCTGGTTTCTCATCAAGGAGGCTGAGCACGGTGGATTCGACGCCGATGCGGCAGGGGCCACCATCGAGGATCATCGCGAGTTTATCGCCCAAGCCTTCCTCGACATGCTCTGCCGTCGTGGGGCTGATGCGGCCCGATGGATTGGCGCTGGGACCGGCGAGCGGCAAACCGCAAGCGGTCAGCAGCGCACGCGCGACCGGATGCGCTGGAACGCGCAGAGCAACGCTGTCCATGCCAGCACTTACCAGCAGCGAGAGCGGGCACATGGGCTGGCGTTTCACCACGAGGGTGAGCGGCCCCGGCCAGAATGTTTGCGCCAGTGTCACGGCATTGTCGTTGAACACGCCAAGCGCCGTGGCCGCTGCAAGACTGGGGATATGGACGATGAGCGGGTTGAAACTGGGGCGGCCCTTGGCGGCGTAGATCGCTGCTACCGCGCGGTCATTGGTGGCGTCTCCGCCCAGGCCATAGACGGTCTCTGTGGGAAAGCTCACCAAAGCGCCGCCGTGGAGTGCTTTGGCGGCCAGAGCGAGGCTCACATCCTCGGGCGGAACGATGCGTGACATCAGGGCTCCCTGCTCAACGCCGGCCGCGTGCGATGAAATGGGGATTGCGCAGGCCCGCCTTGCCATAGAGGAGTGGCGCGCCGTCAAGCGTCGCAACGGAACCGCCGGCCGCCGTGAGCACGGCATGGCCAGCCGCCGTGTCCCATTCCATGGTGGGCCCGAAGCGCGGATAGAGATCGGCGATACCTTCAGCGATGCGACAGAATTTAAGTGAGGAGCCGGCAACGATGGTGCCCACCACATGCTCGCCTAAAGTCTCGGCCTTCACCAATTCCTTGGCGGCGTGGGAGCGGCTGATGGTCATGATGGCGCCACGCTCCGGTACGGACCGCGCAGTGATGGCCTCGGCACGACCGCCTTTGCGGCGGATGGCGTCGCCGCCTTCATATCCAGCATACATCTCGTCGAGAGCCGGGAGATAGACCACGCCGAGAATCGGCATCCCATTCTCTATAAGGGCGATATTGACCGTAAACTCGCCGTTGCGGGCGACGAATTCCTTGGTGCCGTCCAGTGGGTCGACCAAGAAGAAGCGGCGAGGGATCTGCTGCGGGACACCTTCAAGCGCTGCCTGCTCTTCGGCAATGACGGGAATGTCTGGTGCGCATTTCTGTAAGGCCGCCAGGATCAGTTTCTCTGCCACGACGTCCGCCTCGGTCACCGGCGACTGGTCGACCTTGCGCGTGGCGGCAAAGTCGCCGCCATACACCGCCATGATCGCCGCACCCGCTTCTTGGGCAGCGCTGATCAGGTGGTCGCGCAAGACAACAGGATCGATGAGCATCACGGTTCCAGGACGGATCTTTCAAGTCGCCTTCTAGCCTGTCTGGCGGCAAAAGACCATCCGGCTCCAGGCTCCTTCTAGGCCCAGAGTCTTGGGCGTTAGAGCGCTATCTGAGCGCGTTTCGTTCACGGTAGCAGAGAGTCAAGTACGTTCATCAGTTCTGCCCGCTGCGGTGCGTCTG
>CAYOYT010000006.1:0-13983 GCA_964408245.1 uncultured Dongia sp.
CCTTCATTCCTTATGTCGGATCGCTCTCTGGCTTTGTTACCGCGATGACGATTGCGCTTGTCACGTTTGAGGATTGGCATGGCTCTGCGATCGTCGCTGGCATCTTCTTCGTCGGGCAGATCCTCGAAGGCAATTTCCTGACGCCTAAATTGGTGGGAGATCGCGTCGGTCTGCACCCGGTCTGGATTATCTTCGCGTTGCTCGCCGGCGGCGCGCTCTTTGGCTTCGTGGGGCTGCTGCTCGCGGTGCCGGTCGCAGCGTCGATCGGCGTGCTGGTGCGATTCGGCATTGGTCGTTATCTGGCAAGCGCGCTCTATCACGGGCATCACCCAGAAATTGTCGAGATTGTGCCGGAACATTCGGGCAAACCGGGCCAACAATGACACGCCAACAATGACGGGCCGGTCATGACGGGCTGGCAATTGCCTCTCGACCTGCCGCAACGCAATGCGATGGGGGCAGCGGATTTCGTTACTTCGCGGAGCAATGAGGCGGCCCTTGTCCTCATTCAGGCCTGGCCTTCGTGGCCGGCCCCGACGCTGACGATCCATGGTCCCGCTGGCTGCGGCAAGACGCATCTAGGTCACGTCTTTCAAGAGAAGGTCGGCGACAGCGCCCTGTTCCTGACCGCGCCGACGACGCTTCCCGATCTGCCGGAAAAGCCGGTCCTGATCCTTGACGAACCACATCTCGATGAGACTGCGTTCTTTCACCTCCTTAACAGGGTGAAAAACGACGGTGGTGCGCTGCTGATCTTGAGCCGCACGGCACCGGCACGCTGGTCCGTGACATTGCCTGATCTTGCCTCGCGCCTTAAAGCCGTGCCGAGCGTGGAAGTGGCGGCACCCGACGATGCGCTGCTCGCTGCTGTGCTGGTGAAGCATTTCGCCGACCGTCAGATCCATGTGACATCGGGCGTCATCGATTATGTCTTGAAGCATAGCGAGCGCAGCTTTGCTGCCGCTGGTGATATTGTAGATCGTCTTGATCGTGCGGCACTCGCGCAAGGCCGCGCCATCACTATCCCGCTGGTCCGCCAAATCCTCGACTGAATTTGTCAGCGTTCTGTCAGCTTTATGAAAACCGGTTTTTCTATGCCGTCGGGCTCTTGCGCGTTGATGTTACCTCACCCATTTGAACTGGACCTTTTTAGCCAGGGAGAATGCGACGATGAAATGTCCAGCCTGCAACCAAGATCTCGTGATGAGCGACCGCCAGGGAATCGAGATCGACTACTGCAGCAAATGCCGCGGCGTGTGGCTGGATCGTGGCGAACTGGACAAGATCATCGAACGCAGTTTGCGGGAAGCGCCGCAGGTAGCGCCGCCGCAACCGGCACCGCAAGCAGCGCCCTATCGCGATGATCGTCCATATCAGCGCCGCGACCACGACGATTATCACCGCCACAAACACTACAAACAGAAATCTTGGCTGAGCGAATTGTTTGATTAGTAGTTGAGCGGTTTCGACTCTTCCCCCTCTCTCCGACCCTCCCCACGTTGGGGGAGGGAGTTCCGCTGAGTTCGTAGCAATGATCGCGCTCAAGTTGGCTTTCGTTCCCTCCCCTAACGTGAAGGAGGGTTAAGGGAAAGAGAGTTTTTAATCCCGAAATGCCTGATCCTGCGCGATCTCGGCGACCAGCCAGTCGCGGAAGTGCTGCATGCTGGCTTCTAGCGCGCGCTCTTCGAGGCAGGCGAGATACCAACTGGCACCGTGATAGACGTCGATCTTGGGGAATGGCTTCACCAGGCGACCGATCTTAAGATCTGGCGCTACCATGAATTCCGGCACCACGGCGATTCCCTGGCCCTCGATCGCAGCTTCGATGGCGAGCAGGTATGAATCGAATTTTGGCGCTGCCCGACCCTTGAGCGTGGGCAGGTTGGCCGCTTCTAGCCAGTCATGCCAATCCTCGGCAGCGGTGTAGACTTGCAGCATCGCCTGGTTGACGAGATCGGCCGGTTGCCTCAGGCCCATACCGGCGCGCTGCACTGAGGGGGCGCAGACGGCGACGAGCTTGGCATCGAACAGATGCATGTAATGTACGCCCGGCTGATGGGGCTTGCGCGTGCAGATGAACCCGAGATCGCTCGTCATCGGGTCAAACTCCCAATCGAGCTGGCTGGTGGAAAGCCGCACCAAGATCTCAGGATGCGCCGCTTGGAATTGATGAAGCCGCGGCAACAGCCAGCGCACCGCGACCGTGACGTAGACTTGCACCACCAAATCGCCGGAAATACGCAGTCGATCGACGAAGCCGACACCCTGTGCCATCCGGTCGAAACCGTCGCGGAGATAGGGATAAAGCTGCGTTCCTGCTTCCGTCAGTTCAACTCGGCGGGCGGCGCGGCGAAAGAGAGGGATGCCCAAACGCTCTTCAAGCCCCGCCACTTGGTGGCTGATAGCCGATTGCGTAAGCGATAGCTCCTCGGCCGCCATCCGAAAAGAGAGGTGCCGGGCCGCGGCCTCGAAAGCCTGAAGAGATTTCAGCGATGGAAGATTTCTTTTTGCCATAGCAGCTGATTTAAAATGTTTTTTTGATCATATACATGAAATTGATTCATGAAAAGGTGAAGAAGGGTCACTTGCCGCAAAGATCTCCCCGAGGCGAGTATCTAGGTGAAACGCGGGTCTTGCTCGCGGACATCAGAGGTCAAGGAGAGATGGATGAGTGCCACGACCGATTTAGCGGTGCGGCGCGGTGGCCGCGAGGCGCGCCGTGCGGCACGGGCAGCGCCGTTGCCGGAGAATCTACAGCCGGTGCGATCGGGCCTCGAAGGTGGGCGGTACAAAGCGCTCAGCGACGCCGAGGTGTTGAAGATTCACCATGCCGCCCTCGACGTGTTGGAACAGATCGGCATGGCCGATGCGATCCCCAGCGGCATCGAAGTGATGACCAAGGCTGGGGCAATTCTCAACAGTAATGGTCGCCTCACTTTTCCGCGCGCCGTGGTCGAGGATGCGCTTGCCAAGGCCGCGCGCCGCTTCCCGCTTTACGGCCAAGACCCGCGCCACGATCTCAATCCTTGGGGCAAAAAGGTCTATTTCGGTACCGCTGGCGCCGCCGTGCACATGGTCGATCCAGTCTCGGGCGATTATCGCGATTCGGTCACCAAGGATCAGTTTGATATCGCCCGCATTGTCGACACGCTGGACCATATCCATTTCTGCCAGCGTTCGGTCGTGTGCCGCGAACTCCCTGATCCGTTCGAAATGGATTTCAATACCTGCTATGCTGCTGTTTCCGGCACCACCAAGCATGTGGGATCGAGTTGGGTCGATCCCAAACATCTCGAAGCCAGTCTCGAAATGCTACACCTGATCGCTGGGTCAGAGGCAAATTGGCGCGCGCGACCTTTCGTCAGCCAATCGAATTGTTTTGTCGTGCCACCGTTGAAATTCGCGCAGGATGCCTGCCGGTGCCTCGAGATCGCGGTGCGTGGCGGTATGCCGGTGCTGCTGCTCTCTGCCGGTCAGGCAGGTGCCACGGCGCCGGCAGCGCTTGCCGGTGCTATCGTGCAGGAAGTCGCGGAATGCCTCGCCGGTCTTGTCTATGTGAATGCTATCAAGCCAGGTGCGCCGGCGATCTTCGGCACGTGGTGCTTTGTGTCCGATCTTCGCACCGGCGCTATGTCGGGTGGCTCGCCAGAACAGGCGCTGCTCTCAGCGGCCTCTGCGCAGATGGCGCAGTTTTATGATCTCACGGGTGGTACTGCCTCCGGCATGACGGATTCGAAGACGCCGGATGCGCAGGCCGGCTATGAGAAGGCGTATAACCATGCGCTGGTTGGCAATGCCGGGGCCAACATGATCTACGAATCGGCCGGCATGCATGCGAGCTTGCTCGGCTTCTGTTTGGAAAGTTTGTTGATCGATAATGACATCATCGGTGCTACCCAACGCACGATCAAGGGCATCGATGTTTCTGACGATCATCTATCGATCGAGACCATCCGCAAGACATGCCTTGAGGGCCCAGGCCATTATCTGGGGTCGGACCAGACGCTGCAGCTGATGCAGACGGAATATGTCTATCCGATGGTTGGTGACCGTTCGAACCCGAAAGAGTGGGTGGAGCAGGGCCGCCCTGATTCGATCGCGCGCGCGCAGAAGAAGCTGAAATCGATCATGAGCAACCATTATCCAGCGCATATCCCGGAACATGTCGACGATGCCATCCGGGCGAAATTCCCGGTACGCTTGGATCGGGCGCATATGCGCAAGGGGTGATGGTTCAAGAGTTGGGGTGGGCACGTTACTGAAGATGAGAAGATTTCCAGGGGAGCCCAAATGACGCAGCATGCGCGGGTAGTTGTGATTGGTGGCGGAGTCGTCGGTACGTCGGCGCTTTATCATCTGGCAAAGCTGGGCTGGAAGGATTGCGTGCTGATCGAACGTGACGAACTGGCTTCCGGTTCGACCTGGCACGCCGCGGGCAATGTTCCAACCTTCTCGGGTTCCTGGAACATCATGAAGATGCAGGCCTATTCAGCCAAACTCTATCGGACGTTGGCCCAGGAAGTCGATTATCCGATGAACTATCACGTCACGGGCTCGATCCGACTGGCGCACAATACATCGCGCATGGAGGAATTCGCCCATTCGGTGACGATGGCGAAAGCGCAAGGTCTGGAATATGCCTTGCTCAGTCAGACCGAGATCAAGGACAAGTACCCGCTCATGGAGATGGACGACATCGTCGGCGGATTGTGGGATGCCCATGATGGCGATATCGATCCGTCGCAGCTGACCCAAGCCCTGGCGAAAGGTGCCAAGGATATGGGCGCCAAAGTGCTGCGCTTTAACGGCGTTACGGCGATCAAGCAGTTGCCAGCTAGCGGTTCGCGCGGCGGTGAGTGGATGATCACGACCAAGGACGGCACGGAATTCGTGGCGGAAAAGGTTATCAATGCGGCCGGCTATCGAGCGGGCGAAGTGGCAGCACTGGTCGGGCAATACCTGCCTATCATCGCCATGCAGCACCAATACCTCATCACCGAGATGATTCCGGAACTAGCGGCGCGCAAAGAGAAGCTGCCTTTGGTGCGCGATCCTGACGTCTCTTATTATCTGCGCCAGGAGCGCGACGGCCTGATCCTTGGTCCTTACGAATGGGATTGCAAATCGGATTGGCATGATGGCATTCCGTCGGAGTTTGCTTTTCAGCTCTGGCCAGACGATCTCGACCGTCTTGAGCGCTATATTGAGCAAGCAGTGGCACGCGTGCCGGTGCTGGGCACTGTCGGCGTGCAGAAGGTCATCAACGGTCCTATCCCCTATTCGCCGGACGGCAATCCCTATATCGGGCCGCAGCACGGTCTGACGAATTTCTATAACGCCAATTGTTTCAGCTTCGGCATTTGCCAAGGCGGCGGTGCTGGCAAGACGATCGCGGAATATGTTGTTCATGGCGAACCGGAATGGGATCTTTGGGGGCTGGATCATCGCCGCTATACAGTCTTTGCCGATCAGAAGTACACGATCGAGAAAGCCGAAGAGCTTTATCAAAACGAGTATGCGATCGGCTTTCCGAACGAAGAGCGACCCGCGGGCCGGCCGCGTTTGAAGACACCGCTCTTCGACAAGCTGGTTAAGAAAGGTGCGATCACGGGCGCCCGCGGTGGTTGGGAACGCGCTGCCTATTTTGCGCGCAATGCCGAAGAAGCCAAAACGAGTCTTTCCTTCCATCGCGCCGAGCAGACTTGGTTTGAGCCAGTGCGCGCGGAATGCAAAGCAGTTGCCGAGACTGTCGGCGTCATGGATCTCGGTGGTTTTTCGAAATTCATTGTCGAGGGAGAAGGTGCACAGAAATGGCTCGACCATTTGATCTGCGGTGCGTTACCCAAATCGAATCGCGTGACCCTGGCTTATACGCTGACTCCCAAGGGCTCGATTCTCTCCGAATTCACCATGACTCGTTTGGCGCCTGACAAATTCTATCTCATGTCGGCCGGCTCTGGCCTGTGGCATGATATGGATTGGCTGACGCAGCATTTGCCCGACGACAGCTCGGTGAAACTGACCGAAGTTAGCCAATCGGCATCATCACTGGTTCTAGCCGGTCCGCGCGCACGCGATCTCCTCAAGAAGATCACGAACACCGATCTTTCCAACAATGCGTTCCCCTGGCCGAGTGCCCAAGAAATCAACGTTGCCGGGAAGAACGTGACGGCTTTGCGGGTTAATTATGTCGGTGAACTCGGCTGGGAACTGCATGTGCCGATGGGCGATCTTGTTCATGTCTATGAGGCGATCACGGCAGCCGGCCAGGAATTCGCTCTCAAGGATTTTGGCATGTACGCCATGGATTGCTTGCGCTTGGAAAAAGGTTATCGCTCCTGGAAGCAAGACATCACCCACGAATACACCCCTTTCGATGCGGGCCTCGAGCGTTTCGTGAAACTCAATAAGGGCGATTTCATCGGGCGCGATGCGTTGCTCCAGCGCCATGAGAAGGGCGAGAAGGAACGTTTCGTGCCCCTCATCGTCGAGGGCAATACAGCGGACGCACCAAGTTGCTCGATCGTTTTTCAGAACGGTCAGAAGGTCGGCATTGTCGGTTCCGGCGGCTGGGGCTTCCGCATCGGAAAATCGATCGCTCTTGCCTATGTACGCCTCGATCTTGCTGCGGTGGGGACGAAGCTCGAGGTGGAAATCTTAGGCAAACGCTTCTCAGCCGTTGTCGCGCAAGAACCGATTTTCGATCCGCAGAATGAGCGGTTGAAGGGGTGAGTCTCGATTACACAGTACTATTTCGTCATGCCCGCGCAGGCGGGGGTCCACGAGTTTCTATGCAGCTGACGAAGAAACTCGTGGATGGTTGGCCACAGACGACGAATGTCGGCCTTCACCGACGGCCGACCATGACGAGATAAAACTGCGATAGCTTTCCAATGTCATCCAGCAAAACCGTCTATCTGCTCAATCGCCACGCTATCCGCATAATCTCCTACCAACCGCAATCCCAATAGAAGAAAGCCGTCATGAGCCTGCCCACAGAAGCGCGCGTCGTCATCATCGGTGGTGGCATCCTTGGATGTTCGATCGCCTATCATCTGGGCAAGCTGGGTTGGGGTAAGAATACCGTGCTGCTGGAGCGGAAAAAGCTGACCTCGGGCACGACCTGGCATGCGGCGGGTCTTGTCCGCGCGTCGCTTTACAGCGAAAGCCTAACGAAGCTCGCTAAGTACACGACGGATCTCTACACAATTTTGGAGAAGGAGACAGAGCAGGCGACGGGTTTCGTGCAGCCTGGCTCGCTCTCGGTCGCCACGTCGGAAGCGCGCTGGGAGGAATTTCGCCGCGGTGCCGATATGTTGCAGAGCTTCGAGGTGGAATGCATTGAGCTCGATCGCGCCGGTGTCCAGGAAAAGTGGCCGCTGCTCAACACCGAAGACGTGATCGGCGGGATTTTCTATCCGAAGGACGGCAAGTGCAATCCGGCTGACACCACGATGGCCTTGGCGAAGGGCGCCCGTATGAAAGGCGCCCGTATCTTTGAGGATACGAAGGTCGAGGAGGTGTTGGTGGAAAATGGTCGTACCGTGGGTGTGCGCACATCGCAAGGCTTCATCAAGGCAGAATATGTCGTGTGTGCTGCCGGCATGTGGTCGCGTGAGATCGGCCAGAAGCTTGGCGTCAACATCCCGCTTCATGCCTGCGAGCATTTCTATATCGTGACGGAGCCAATGGAAGGCATGACGCCGAATCTCCCCGTCATGCGCGACATGGATCAATGTGCCTATTACAAGGAAGATGCTGGAAAACTGCTTTTGGGCGCTTTCGAGCCCAAGGCGAAGCCCTGGGGCATGAACGGCATCCGCGAAGATTTCGCCTTTGACGAATTGCCCGAAGATTTCGATCACTTCGCGCCGATCTTAGAAGGCGCCATGCACCGCGTGCCGTCCTTGCAGAAAGTCGGCATCCGCAAATTCTTCAACGGGCCGGAAAGTTTCACGGCCGATCAGCGCTATATCTTGGGGCCGGCGCCGGAACTGAAGAACTTCTTCGTCGCCGCTGGCTTCAACTCGATCGGCATCCAATCAGGTGGTGGCGCCGGCATGGCGCTGGCACATTGGATCGTCGACGGTGAGGCGCCTTACGATCTGTGGGAAGTCGATATCCGTCGCCTGATGCCGCATATGAGTCGCAAAAGCTTCTTGGTCCCGCGTGTCTCGGAAGCGTTGGGCTTGCTCTATGCCATGCACTGGCCTTACCGCCAGTTCGAGAGTTCACGCAATGTGCGCCAGACCGCATTCTATGAAGATTGGAAGAGCCTCGGCGCCTGTTTCGGTGAGGTGGCCGGTTGGGAGCGACCGAACTGGTACGCGCCCAAGGGCGTGAAGCCGGCATACGCGTACTCTTACGATCGCCAGAATTGGTTTCCTTATGCCGCAGCGGACGTGAAAGCGACGCGCGAAGATGTAGCGCTTTATGACCTCTCGACCTTTGCCAAATTCCTGGTGGTCGGTAAGCATGCCGAAGCTCTGTTGCAGCGCGTTTCCACTGCCGATATCGCGCAGCCGGGCAAGGCCGTCTATACGCAATGGCTTAACGACAAGGGTGGTATCGAGGCCGATCTCACGGTATTCCGCATCACCGAAACGAAGTTCATGGTGGTGACGGCGGCGGCGACCGCGACCCGCGACTGGCATTACCTCAAGGATCGCGTCCGGACGGACGAGGATGTCGAACTGGTCGACATGACCACGGCCTATGCAACGCTGGGTGTCATGGGGCCGAAGAGCCGCAACTTGTTGCAGCGGATCACCGAAGCAGATCTTTCCAATGCCGGCTTCCCCTTCGGCACCACCCGGCATATCGAGGTGGGCAACGCCAAGGTCCGGGCGACGCGCATTTCCTATGTCGGTGAATTAGGTTGGGAACTTTATATCCCGGCGGAATTCGCGCGTGGTGTGTTGAAGGCGGTGCTGGAGGCTGGCGCCGATCTCGGCGTGCGCCCTGCCGGCATGCATGCGATGGATGCTTGCCGCATCGAGAAGGCCTTCCGTCATTGGGGTCACGATATCGGTATGAAAGACACGATTTTGGAAGCGGGCCTCGGCTTCACCTGCGCTTTCGAGAAATCGGTGCCGTTCATCGGTCGCGATGCGGTTCTGAAACAGAAAGAAGGCAAACTCACGCGCCGTATGGTGCAGTTCAAGCTGACCGATCCCGAGAAGCTGCTTTATCACAACGAGCCGATCTATCGGAACGGCGCCCTGGTGGGCCTCGTGACCTCGGCGAATTACGGGCATCATCTAGGTGGGGCGATCGGCATGGGCTATGTCCACAACAAGGATGGCGTGGACGCAGCTTTTATCGCCGAGGGCAAGTTCGACATCGGCGTGGCCCTGACGCGTGTGAAAGCCGAGGCCAGCCTAACCCCGATGTACGACCCCAAATCGACGCGGATGCGGGCGTAATTCCCCCTCTCCCCCACCCTCGTCAAAGTGGGGGGATGTCCATGCTCGTTATGCACCGCGACAGCACCATTCTGTAGCGCATAGGCGGTCCGGTGCTTTAAGCTGCCGATACCACGGGGCAAGGGATCTGGTTTTGGCTATTGAGGGTGATGCAGGTATCGAGGCGAGAAAGGTGCCGGACACAGAGCTGGCGCCGGCTCAATCCGTCCTCGGCCGTTTGTGGCGTGCCTTGCGCAGACCGAATAGTGTCGTCCGATGCGGCATGGCGCCGGCGCTTCATACGCCGCTCAGCGAAATCCGGGCATTGGTGTTCGATACTGAAACGACCGGCCTCAATGTCCGCAGCGATCGGATCATCTCGGCCGCGGGTTTTCATCTGGCAAACGGGCTGCTAGCGACGGATCCTAGCTTCGATTTGATGATCGATCCTGGCCGATCGATCCCCGCTGCTTCGACCGCATTTCATGGTATCGTCGACGCGATGGTTGATGGCAAAGGTGGCTTTGCCAATCACTGGCCGGAAATACACCGGCATCTCGAAATCGGCCTTCTCATCGGACATCAGATCTATTTCGACATCACCTTGCTGGGCCGCGAGGTGCGACGCTTAAGAAGTCGGCTGCAGCCGCCGGTGGCACTTGATACGGCCTTGCTCTATGCTGCCCTGCATCCGAGCCATCGTCACCGCGATCTTACATTCTGCTGCGCTGAATTTGCCATCGGTATTCCCGAACGGCACTCGGCCCGGGGCGATGCGGCGGCGACTGGTGCTCTCTTTTTGAAGTTGGTGCCATTGCTGGCGGAGCACGGCATCCACACCTTGGGCGAGGCTCTCGCTTTTGAACGCGCAGCGATTTTCCTTCACCCGCGACGCTGGCAATTCTAGCGTGACAGAGGAAGCGGGGAGACGGCGGCCATGAATGAAGAAATTCTGCAGCGTATTGACGCTTTCGCCTATCGCCATCGCCTAGCCGAGGTGATGCGGAGTCCGGTCATGACTATTGACGCAGCGGCTCCGCTCACGGAAGCGGCACGGCTGATGGCAGAGCGACGGATCGGCGCACTTGCCGTGCTTGACGATGCCAGGCGCGCCGTCGGCCTCATCACCGATCGCGATATTGCACATCAGGCGGCCGAGCCGCAGAAGCTGGCGCTGCCGGTTGCCGATGTCATGTCGCGTGAGGTGACGATGCTGCCGCCAGACGCCTTCGTATTCGAGGCGCTCACCGATCTGAGGCGCCATAATACGCGCCATATCATCGTTGCCGACCGGGCAAGCCGCGTGGCGCTGGGTGTCGTCAGCATGAGCGCTCTGCTGAAGCTACGCGCCGATGATGCGCTGCTGCTAGCAACCGATGCGGAGGAGGCGCCGGATGCGCAGAGCCTCAAGGACGTCGTCTCGGCTTTGCCGCGGCTTGCGAAATCGCTGCTGGCGGAAGGTGTTCCGCCGCGCCAGATCGCCGGTGCCATCGCGGCCGTCATCCGCGACATTTATGCACGCGTGGCACTGCTGGCTGAAAATATCATGCTAGCAAGTGACGGCCCGGCACCCGCGTGCTGGTGTTTTCTGGTCCTGGGTTCCGCCGGTCGCGGTGAGGCTTTGCTAGCAGCCGATCAGGATCATGCGCTGGTCCATGACGGATCGCAAGACGATTACCCTTGGTTTGAAAAGTTCGGCCGACATTGTTCCGACATTCTTGACCAGATCGGCATCCCTTATTGCCGTGGCGATGTGATGGCGAGCAACCGCGAATGTCGCCACAACCTTGCCGGCTGGAAGCGTCGCATCGAATTATGGGTCACGAGCGATGACGAGGTGGCCCTGCTCAATGCTGACATCTTCTTCGATTTCCGACCTGCCTATGGCGATATGAGATTGGCGGCTGATTTGCGCGACATGGCTGGTAAGCTCGCACAGCAGCCCTTCTTTCTAAAGCGCCTTGCCGCCACGATCAGCCATATCGAAGCGCCACTCACCATGTTCGGCGGTATGAAGACCAAGGGCGGGCGCATCAATCTCAAACGCGGAGCGCTCCTGCCTATTGTCAGCGGTGCACGGGTGCTGACGCTGAGCCTCGGCAATCCCGCGCTCGATACCGAGACGCGCTGGGACGTGGCGAGGAAAGCAAAACGCGTCAGCGCCGACGATCTGCTGCGCATTGCTGAAGCCCATGACATGGCCTTACGCCTGATGCTGGCGCAGCAGCTCGCCGATATCGAGAAAGGCCGCGCTCCGGGCCCGGAGGTCGAAGTAAAGCGCCTCCTCGATTTCGACCAGGAGCGGCTCAAGGATGGACTTAAGATTGCCTCGGTCATCGACCTGATCGTCCGCCACGCTCTTGTTTAAGCCCGTGACGGCCATCACAAGCCACGCCAACCCAGCTCGGCATTATCTCCGCTTTCCCAACACAAGTTCCTGATTTCGCCACACTTTAGGCATGACGTCGCCATGAAGTCGCGCGATCAAGAAGCGATGGAAATGGTGAAGCGCATCACTGCGCAAAACGCCAGTCTCGGTCAGGTTAAGGGCAAGTCGTTTCCATCAATCTTACGCAGCCTCGTCATTCATTCTTGGGACATGAACATGTTCGACAGCTTTATCACTCTCGGCGCTCGCCTCACACTCGTTTCGCTTTTCGTGCTGATGCTGGCCTTGGCCGGCGCCGGCGCATAACGGGAAGCAGGGTGATGCCTGCGATCCTTCATGTGGGCATCTCTCATTTCGGCGCGTCTTTGCCACCGACCCTCTTGGCTCACTTCTCCATGCGACTTGCAGATCACCTTTCGGCTAGGGTCTAATCCCGTCCCAACAGCCGATTTTCAAGGTTCCCCATGCGCTCTTATAACGATTCCGATCCCTTGCGCATTTTCGGCGCGTCGCCCAGTGCGGACGAGATTGAGGAGATGGGCCGCCGCGTGCTCAGGCAATTGCCGGTGGCATTCCTCGCCCAATGCGGCAATGTCGCCCTTCGTGTCGAGGAATTCGCCGATGACGAAACGCTTGCTGAGATGGATATTGACGACCCTTTCGAACTTGCCGGCCTCTATCGGGGCGTGCCGCTCACCGAGCGCGGTCATGACGACCCGACCGGTCTCGACATCGTTTTTCTCTATCGTCGCCTCATCCTCGATTGGTGGGCAGAAGGAGAAGACTCGCTTGAACACCTCATCCGCCATCTCGTCGTTCATGAGATCGGCCATCATTTTGGCTATTCCGACGAGGCGATGGAAGCTGTGGAAAATATAGGAGAGTAGAGCTGTCGCTTGTATAGCACGCCTATCCAAGCAATGCTGCGTGATGTCGCAAGTGATCCTCGACGAAGGTCGAGATGAAGTAATAGCCGTGGTCGTAGCCCTCCTGCCGGCGCAGAACGAGCTTCTGGCCTGAGACCTGAGCGGCGGCTTCCAATGTTTGGGTCTTGAGCTGGATTTTCAGAAACTGATCCGCCTCACCCTGGTCGATCAGAATTGGGGCAGGATGTGCGTGTTTCTCCATGAGCGCGCTGGCGTCATAGGAGACCCAGGCCTTGCGATCTGACCCGAGATAACCGGTGAACGCCTTCTCGCCCCAAGGACAATTGACCGGGTTGGCGATCGGCGCGAAAGCCGAAACGGATTTGAAAAGCGCGGGATTCCTTAAGCCACAGACCAGCGCGCCATGGCCGCCCATGGAATGGCCGAAAATACCTTGCCGCTTCTTATCGACCGGATAATGCGCGGCGATAAGCTCCGGCAATTCCTGCGTGACGTAAGAATACATACGCCAATGCTGTTTCCAGGGCGCTTGGGTGGCATCGACATAAAAGCCGGCACCGATTCCGAAATCCCAATTGTCGGCCTGACCGGGAAAATCCGTGCCGCGCGGTGAGGTATCGGTTGTGACCAGCGCCAGGCCCAATTCAGCTGCGACGCGTTGCGCGGCCGCCTTAATCATAAAGGTTTCTTCGGTGCAAGTCAGCCCGGCGAGATAGAAGAGCACTGGCACGTTGGTTGTCTCGGCCGCGGGCGGCAAATAGACCGAGAATTTTGCCGGCAGGCCGATCTCGCGGCTATCGTGCCGGGCGAAGATCTGCCAACCGCTGAAGCAGCGCTGGTGCGAGATTTCAGTGACAGCACTCATCAGTAGAGCACCACGCCGCGGATCGAGGTGCCCGCTTTCATGAGATCAAAGCCCTTATTGATGTCTTGGAGCGGCATCGTATGGGTGATGAGATCGTCGATGTTGATCTTGCCCTCCATATACCAATCGACGATCTTCGGCACGTCGGTGCGACCGCGCGCGCCGCCGAAAGCGGTGCCTTTCCACACCCGTCCTGTGACCAGCTGAAATGGTCGGGTGGAGATTTCCTGCCCTGCGCCGGCGACGCCGATAATGACTGAGACGCCCCAGCCTTTGTGGCAGCATTCCAGCGCCTGGCGCATCACCGTGGTGTTGCCGATGCACTCGAACGAGTAGTCGGCGCCGCCTTTGGTCAGTGCCACCAAGTACGCAACCAGGTCGCCGTCGACTTCCGGCTTTGGGTGCGTGAAGCCTGCGACCGCACGGCCGCCCAGATCG
>CAYOYT010000006.1:13993-21370 GCA_964408245.1 uncultured Dongia sp.
AGGTTGACCAGATAGGGGACGAGATCGCCCTCGACCTCAGTGGGATTGATGAAATGGGTCATGCCGAATTTCTCGGCAATCGCCTTTCGACCCGGATTGAGATCAACACCGACGATCATGTCGGCACCGGCCATCCGAGCGCCTTGGATGACATTGAGCCCGATGCCGCCAAGGCCGAAAACGACGACATTGGCGCCAGGCTCGACGCGGGCCGTGTTGATGACGGCGCCGATGCCGGTCGTCACGCCGCAACCGATGTAACAAACCTTATCGAAAGGCGCGTCAGGTCGGATTTTGGCAAGGGCTATTTCCGGCACCACGGTGAAATTAGCGAAGGTCGATGTGCCCATGTAATGATGGATCTTCTTACCGCCGAGGCTGAAGCGGCTGCTGCCATCGGGCATCAGACCTTGACCTTGCGTGGTCCGGATCGCTTGGCAAAGATTGGTCTTTTGGCTGAGGCAGTAGTCGCATTGGCGGCATTCGGGTGTGTAGAGCGGAATGACGTGATCGCCCTTTTTCAGGCTGGTGACGTTGGGCCCGGTATCGACCACCACGCCGGCGCCTTCATGGCCGAGGATCGCTGGAAAAAGACCCTCGGGATCGGCGCCGGAAAGCGTGTAATAATCGGTGTGGCAGAGGCCGGTCGCCTTTATCTCGACCAGCACCTCGCCGGATTTCGGCCCATCTAGTTGGACTGTCTCAATGACCAGGGGTTTCCCGGCTTCGACCGCCAGGGCAGCGCGCACGTCCATCGGATTCTCCGTCAGATGGGTTTTTTTCAATGAGGCGACCTAAAGCCCTAGAAAAACGATGGGCCGATCGGTCGCGAGCTGACGTAATATCGTAACATCAGCTTGGCATGCTAGCGTCGATTTTATGAACGATATTCATACCAGCTCGCATAAAACCCACGATTTTCGTGGGCGCAATCACACGCGTAATGCGCGGCGTGTGGGACTCGTCCTCTTCTTTTCCTTCCTCATGATGGTGGGCGAGATCGCGGCTGGGCAAATCTTCGGATCCATGGCGCTGCTTGCCGATGGCTGGCATATGGCGACTCATATCGCCGCCCTGGGCATTTCCCTGCTGGCTTATCAATTCGCTGAGCGGCAGGCAGAGAATGAGCGCTTCACCTTCGGCACCGGGAAATTCGGCGATCTTGGCGCTTATACCAGCGCCGTGGTTCTTGCGATCGTGGCGCTCGGTATCGGTTATGAGGCGGCCGAACGCTTTATCAACCCAGCACCAATCCAATATGCCGAGGCAATGGGCGTCGCGGCCTTAGGCCTAGCCGTCAATATTGCGGCCGCACTCTTGCTGCAGGAGGATCACGGGCATGACACCGATCATGGGCATGCTCACCATGGGCATAACCACGGTGATGAGCACCATAAAGACCTCAACCTCAAATCGGCCTATATACATATGCTGGCCGATGCCGCGACCTCGGTCCTTGCCATGGTGGCGATCGGCGTCGGTTGGTGGCTCGGTTGGTCGATCTTTGATCCGATCGTTGGCTTTATCGGCGCGCTCATAATTCTGCGCTGGGCCTATGGCCTCATGAAATCCGCTGGCGCCACGCTGCTCGACGTTCAGCCCAATGATCGGTTGACGCAGGCGATCCGCACCGAGATCGAGGCCTTGGGCGATGATGTCACGGACCTTCATATCTGGCGCGTGGGTCCGGGACATCTCGCCGGAATCGTCTCTATCGCCACGAAGGAGTCTCGTAACGTCGATTTCTACCGTGCGGTGCTGTCGGGTGTGGCGAAGCTCTCCCACCTCACTATTGAAGTCGAGGTGAAGGCAGCATAGTCACCGTCAGCCGTCGGCAGATGCCGACATGCATCGGCTGTGGCCGACCATCTACGAGTTACTTTCTTTGGCAATAGAGCGCGAGGGATATGTGCCTAAGCGATGATATCCGGGAGCAGCTTGCTCTCGAGCTTCATCATCTGGTCCTTGATGGCGAGTTTGCGCTTCTTGAGGCGTTGGATTTGAATTTGATTGAAAGGCGAGGCTTCGGCCATGGCGCTGATCGCCTCGTCCAAATCACGGTGTTCGGAGCGCAATTCCTCCAGCTGCACCCGCAGCTCATTCAGGCCGATCATCACTGGCTGACCATCTCCCGCCGGTAAGTATCATTCGCTACGCCACTCTAACGCAAAACTCAGCCGTCGTCACGGCTTAGCGGGCGAGACGAGGTCTGGGGAGCCCGATCAGTCGCCAGCCTGTCGGAAAGTGGGCGATCGGGCCTTGCGCCCTTTCCGCTCAAGGGGATAGAGATCAGATAAGAAAGTCCAACCGCCGAAAGGAGCCCCGCCATGGAGGAGCCGTTTGACCTCGTTATTAAGAATGGGGCCGTTGCGACACCCAACGGGTTGGAGGCGGTGGATATCGGCGTGCGGGAAAGGCGCGTAGCCTTTCTTGGCAAGATCGGTGCCCATATCGCGGCGGCGGAGATGATCGACGCCAAGGGCCTTACCATTTTACCAGGCGTCATCGATACGCAGGTGCACTTCCGCGAGCCAGGTCTTACCCATAAGGAAGATCTGGAACGCGGTACGGCGGGGGCGGCACTGGGTGGTGTCACGGCGATTTTTGAGATGCCGAACACCAACCCCAGCACGCTGAACGCGGCCGACCTCAATGACAAACTTCAGCGTGCTAAGGGTCGTGCCTGGGTCGACCATGCCTTTTTCATGGGGGCCTCAGACGAAAATGCCGACAAGCTGGGCGAGCTCGAATTGCTGCCTGGTTGTGCCGGCGTCAAGATTTTCATGGGATCTTCGACTGGCTCATTGCTGGTGGCCGATGACGAAACTCTTGAAAGTGTGCTGCGCCACGGTCGCCGTCGAGTCGCTATCCATTCCGAGGATGAGATGCGCCTGCGCGAGCGCTTGGCGCTGGTGAAGGACAGCAACGACCCTAGCCAGCACCCGCATTGGCGGGATGTGGAGACAGCGGTCCGCTCCACCAACAGGCTTCTGAAGATCGCGCGCAAAGCAGGGCGGCGCGTGCATGTGCTCCATATCTCGACGGCGGACGAGATGGAAATCTTTAAGGAAAATAAAGATATCGCGACAGTCGAGGTGTTGACCAATCACCTGACACTGGCGGCGCCGGATTGCTACAAGCGTCTGGGCACACTGGCGCAAATGAACCCGCCGGTGCGCGACCAGCATCATCAGGATGGGATCTGGGCCGCAGTCAGGAGCGGCATCGTCGATTGTGTGGGTTCTGATCATGCGCCTCATACATTGGAAGAGAAAGCGCGGCCTTATCCGCAAAGTCCTTCCGGCATGCCGGGCGTGCAAACACTGCTTCCTCTCATGCTCAATCATGTGCATGAAGGGCGTCTGACATTGCAACGACTGATCGACCTCACCAGCGCAGGTCCGCAGCGGATCTACAACATCCGTAACAAAGGCCGCATCGCGCTGGGTTACGATGCCGATTTTTCGGTCGTCGATTTGAAAGCGAAACGCACGATTACCAACGAATGGATGGCAACCAAATCCGGCTGGACACCCTATCACGGCATGAGTGTAACGGGCTGGCCCGTCGCTACTATCGTCCGCGGCCAAATCGTGATGCGTGATGATGAGTTGATCGGTCGCCCGGATGGTGCCCCCGTTCGCTTCCAGGAGACGATCCAGCCACAGGAATAGGCCAGCCACAAGAATAGGCCAGCCACGGGAATAAGTACGGGAGATTGAGGCGATGGAGCAGGGCGTTATCATCGGCTGGCATCATCTTCCTTTCGTCAAGGAAGATGCGCGTTCGCTTGAGGAGATGATCGTCGCGGCTGGCACGCATGCGCTCTCGCATGCTGGACTCGCGCCTGGGGATATTGACGCGATCTATCTCGGCCATTTCAATGCTGGGTTCTCCGACCAAGATTTTCCGGCATCTTTGTCGCTCAGTATAGACCCCGCCTTGCGCTTCCGGCCGGCAACGCGGGTCGAGAACGCGTGTGCGACAGGCAGTGCCGCCGTGCATCAGGGCTTGCAGGCAATCGCGGCCGGCAAAGCGCGGCATGTGCTGGTCATCGGCGCGGAGCAGATGTCGCGCGTTTCCCCTGGGGCAGTTGGTGCGAATTTACTAAAGGCGAGTTACCTCGCCGAGGAAGGTGGCATTCCTGGCGGCTTTGTCGGGGTCTTCGGTCGCATCGCAGAGTCTTATTTCGTGCGCCATGGGGACCAAACCGAAGCTTTGGCGGCTATTGCTGCCAAGAACCATAAAAACGGTGTGGCTAATCCACTGGCGCAGATGAGAAAAGATTTGGGACGCGATTTTTGCCGCCAGGTCTCGGACAAGAATCCGCTGGTCGCTGGGCCCTTGAAGCGGACCGATTGCAGCCCCGTCTCAGACGGTGCGGCGGCACTGGTGCTGGCGCGCAGCGATGCTGCCGCTTCGGCTAAACGATCGATCGCTTTCCGCGCCGCTATCCAGGTCAATGATTTCCTGCCGATGTCGAAACGCGACATTCTCGCGTTCGACGGTTGCCGCCTTGCTTGGTCGAAAGCGTTCGACGAGGCGGGCCTCAGGCTTGCTGATCTCTCGTTTGCTGAGACCCATGATTGTTTCACCATCGCCGAACTGATCGAATATGAAGCGATGGGTTTGACGCCTGTCGGGCAGGGTGCCAGCGCGATCCTCAACGGCCTCACGGAAATGACCGGCAAGCTGCCGATCAATCCTTCCGGCGGGCTCAAGGCCAAAGGCCATCCCATCGGTGCTACAGGTGTTTCGATGCATGTGCTAGCAGCGATGCAGCTGGAGAACAGCGCTGGTGATTTTCAGGTGAAGGGTGCCAAGCTTGCTGGCATTTTCAACATGGGCGGCACAGCGGTGGCAAATTACGTGAGTATTTTGGAACGGGTTAGGTGAATTGACGAGTTCTAAGAGCCTCGGCGGGGATTGATTTCAAAGGCGCCCATGGCGCCAAATAAGGAGTTCTAGATGTTTAAGGCGCTGCTGCTGCAGGAGAGGGACGGCACGGTCACGAGCGGCGTGGAGGATCTGCCGGATGATCGGTTGCCGGCGGGCGATGTGCTCATCCGCGTGCATAACAGCACGTTGAATTACAAGGACGGCCTGGTGCTGGGAGGTCTTGGCAAGCTGGTGAAGACCTATCCGCATGTCGGCGGCGTCGATCTCGCTGGGACCGTATTGGAAAGCCAGTATGCTGATTACAAAGCCGGCGATCAGGTGATCCTGACCGGCTGGCGTGTTGGCGAAGTGCATTGGGGCGGCTATGCCGAGAAGGCGCGTGTGAAGGGCGAGTGGCTGGTGCCGCTGCCCCACGGTCTCTCCACCGAGCGCGCCATGGCAATCGGCACGGCGGGCCTGACCGCGATGCTCTGCGTGATGGCGCTCGAGGAACATGGGCTGCGACCTCATCACGGCGACGTTCTAGTGACAGGTGCCGCCGGGGGTGTTGGGTCGGTGGCGACCGCGATCCTCGCGAACCTCGGCTACCGCGTGGTCTGTTCCAGTGGACGCGTGGATCAGGCGGATTATCTCAAGAGTTTAGGCGCTACTGAGATCATCGACCGCGCTACCATCGCCACGCCTTCCGGTAAGCCGCTCGAAAGCGAGCGTTGGGCTGGGGTCGTTGATAGCGTCGGTGGTGCAACTCTTGCCGCCATCCTGCCGCAGATGAAATACAAAGCCGCGATTGCGGCCTGTGGTCTGGCCGGTGGCACCAAGTTGGAGACCAGCGTCATTCCCTTCATCATCCGCGGTGTCTCGCTGCTCGGTGTCGATTCCGTGATGGCCCCACTGTTGCGTCGCAAGGTTGCCTGGGCGCGATTGACCAAGGATCTACGGATGACGACGCTCGATTCCATGATCCAGCGCGTCAAGCTTGAAGATCTGCCGACATGGGGTAAGGCAATCCTCGAGGGCAAGGTACGCGGACGCGTGGTGGTGGATTTAGGCGTTTGACGGCGCGCGAACAGGAATGCGATGCGGTCAGGCGGCGGCGCGTGTCGGCTGGGGCTCCGGGGTCACTG
Organism: uncultured Dongia sp.; assembly: GCA_964408245.1. GTDB lineage: Bacteria > Pseudomonadota > Alphaproteobacteria > Dongiales > Dongiaceae > Dongia. The sequence goes on from CAYOYT010000006.1 coordinate 20,017, forward strand.
CGAGCAAGACGAGGCTCGGTCTACCCTCGGCCAGACCAGCGACGACACAATGCGCCAGGCCGATCGCGCCCGGGTGAAGAAGATTGAACGTGATCTGGTCGCCCGGTCGGAGCATGGCAGCGGCTGGGGCGAAATAGGTAGGTGCCAGAATCTCGTTCAAGTTATCGGGTGAACGGTAATGCCAATGGGTAAAGCCGTTGGCGTAAGCGATCACGCTGAACTCGGTGGCCTCAAAGCTCATTTTCCCCTCCCATTGGCACAGGATAAGGTCAGTCTACTCTATATTTACGCATTTTGTCAAGCTAAAATGCGTTTTTATATTGTAACAAAAAGCCTCACACGCCGAAACTTGCGGTGAGGCAGGGAGAAGATGGCTTCGGGCGGTATCTCGTTGAGGTGGATTTCAGCCGGCCTCCCCAGCCCCGGTAATCCGATAGATGCGCTTCACCTCCGCCGCCTTCAGCGTGATGTCGCGCGCTGGGTTGAACTGATGCAGCACGACCTCTTCGTCATTGCGGCGGAGAAATTGCTTAATCAGGCCTTGACCATCGGCAAGCTCGACCGCGACGAAGCAGTTCTTGGTCAGCGGGCGGTTGGGATTGACATAGAGCAACTCGCCCGCGAAATAGCGCGGTTCCATAGAATCGCCGTCGACATAGAGCGCAAAGGCGTTAAACGCACCTTTCAGATTGGCCGGCCGTTCAACAAATTCCTTCGCTTCGCCCTCGTTAAAGTAAAAGCCTTCGCTGCCACCTTTAACTGAACCGATAACGGGCAAATCACGCTGACTCTGACCACCGCCGAGAGCATTGGGACGCGGATTCACCGGTTCGCGCCGATGGGTTACCTGCTGGCCTTGCTCGATACCGGCAAGTTGCAGCACGGCACCGGATTCGGTCCCGTGCTGGCCGAACAACGCATCAAGCTCGCGGGCGAGTTCAAAGGGCAAGAAACGGCGCTTGTAGCGATCCTCGTAATGCTGATAGCGCGTGAGGCTCCAACCCAGCGCTTCGGAGACAGAACGCATGGTGAGGCCGGCCTGTTCGCGTAATTCCTTAAGCCGTCTGGCGGCTTCTGAGATCTCTGTCATTGAAAACTCCTTATCGACCCTTTCAGCTGTCGGGCTGCATAAAGCGCACCCAGAAAGACGCGCATCCGAAGACACTTACGGAGAAAGGCGCGGTCCGCTAGCCGAGTCGTCACAGTCATATATGTACGAATAATACGTTTTTAAAGCTTGACAGCGTAACCAAAATATGCGTATTATCGCATAATCCTATAACGCGCAAAGCCTGTCAGCGGTCGAGATAAGCCGATGAGGGAGGAAATAGTGGAACAAAATAGAAACAATAGG
>CAYOYT010000007.1:0-20247 GCA_964408245.1 uncultured Dongia sp.
CGCTTCAACCATCCGAACCTGCAGATCGTCGAGGAGCGGCTCGCGGTGCTCGAAGGTGGTGATGGCGCCCTGATGTTTGCGTCGGGCATGGCGGCGATCACCGCCTCAATCCTTGCTTTCGCGCGGCCGGGCGACACGATCATTCACAGCCAACCGCTTTATGGTGGCACGGAAACGCTGCTGGTGGGTACGCTAGCGCCATTCGGGCTCAAGGCGCAAGGCTTCATGGATGGCTTGCATGAAGCAGCCGTGATGGATGCTGTGAAACGCAGCGAGGGCACCAAGGTGCCGATCATCTATGTTGAAAGCCCGGCCAACCCCACCTGCGGTATCGTCGATTTCGAGCTGATGACGCGCGCTGCCGATGCGATCGAAAAGAGGCAGGGATCGCGCCCGCTCATCATTGTCGACAACACCATGCTGGGGCCGATCTTCCAGCAGCCGTTGCAATTCGGTGCCGACATCATCGTCTACTCGCTGACAAAATATGTCGGTGGGCACAGCGATCTGGTGGCTGGCGCCGTGATTGGGCGCAGCGCTGAGCTAAGCGCCATCCGCAAGATCCGCTCCGCCTTCGGCATGCAGCTCGATCCGCATTCAAGCTGGATGCTGGGCCGCTCGCTGGAAACGCTCTATCTGCGCATGGAACGTGCCAGTAATTCCGCCGCCGAGATTGCGGGCTATTTGAGCACACACGCAAAGGTTAACGCGGTCTATCATCCCGATTTCATCAAGGACGTGGATTATCAGCGCGTCTATCGCAAATCGGCACGAGCCGGCGGTTCGACCTTCTCATTCACACTGAAGAGTGGCGAAGCCGGCGCCTTCCGCTTCCTCAACGATCTTCATCTCTTCACGCTGGCGGTCAGTCTCGGCGGCACGGAATCGCTGATTTCGCATCCCGCCTCGACCACGCATTCTGGTGTTGCCAAGGATATACGCGACAGGGTCGGCGTGACCGACGCGTTGGTGCGTGTGTCCGTGGGATTGGAGAATCCACAGGATTTGATCGCCGATCTGACGGAGGCGTTGGAGAAGGTATGAGTGTGCCCTCTCTCAATTCCTCTTCCAGCTGCTTCTATCGTCATGATCGATCTGACCGACCATGACGATTTGAGTTAGAGGGCACGCTCCTCAGCTGTCATGTTCAGACCTGACCCCGACTCTCCCCTTCCAAATCGTCATGCTCGGGCCCAGCGTCGGTCCCACTGGCCGGGCATCCACTCTCTCAAGGTGAACTAAGGTGACCTGCGCTCAATGATTATCCCGCGGTAGGCCTTTTTCCTGGGCGATGCGCTGGTATTTTACGGCAGGCTTCAAGACCATGCCTTCGTTGAGCTGATCGACGATCCCACGCTGGATTTCCTGCCAGGGCGTTTGGTGTTCCGGAAATTTGTAGCCGCCATCCTTTTTCAGTGCGTCCCGGCGCGCTTGCAGCTCGGCGGGCTCCACCAGCATGTTGACATCGCCGGTATTGAGATCGACGTGAATTTTGTCGCCGGTCTTCAAGATAGCAAGGCCACCGCCGACAGCGGCTTCAGGTGCGGCGTTGAGGATCGAGGGTGAGCCCGAGGTGCCCGACTGGCGGCCGTCGCCAATGCAGGGCAGCGAGTGGATACCCTGCTTGATGAGATAAGCAGGCGGGCGCATGTTGACGACCTCCGCCGCACCCGGATAACCGACCGGGCCGACACCCCGAATGACCAGCACCGAATGCGCATCGATACCCAGCACCGGATCATCGATGCGATGGTGATAATCTTCTGGCCCATCGAACACAATGGCTTTGCCCACGAAGGCGTTCTTATCAGTCGGGTTCGACAGATAGCGGTCGCGAAACTCCGGCGAGATCACGCTGATCTTCATAATAGCGCTATCAAAGATGTTGCCCTTCATCACGACAAAGCCGGCTTTGTCGACCATCGGATTGTCGAATGTGCGGATGACTTTGTCGTCTTCGATGAGGGCGTCGCGGCAATTGTCGCCGATAGTTCGCCCGTTGACGGTGAGCGCGTCCTCATCGATGAGCCCCTGTCCCATCAATTGATTGACGACAGCAGGCACGCCACCCGCATGGTGATAATCCTCGCCGAGATATTCGCCGGCGGGCTGCAGATTGACGAGCAGTGGAATATCGCGACCGAGATCTTGCCATTCCTGCATCGTCACCTCGACGCCGATATGCTTGGCGATGGCGTTGATGTGGATCGGCGCATTGGTCGAACCGCCGATCGCTGAATTGACGCGGATGGCGTTGCGGAAGGCTTTCTTGGTCAGAATGTCAGACGGCTTCAGATCCTCATGCACCATATCGACGATGCGGCGACCGGTTTCATAGGCCATCTGCTGGCGTTCGCGATAAGGTGCCGGGATCGCCGCCGACCCAGGCAACTGCATGCCGAGCGCTTCGGCCAGCGAATTCATCGTCGTCGCCGTACCCATCGTGTTGCAATAACCGGTCGAGGGTGCCGAGGACGCGACCAGTTCGATGAAACCTTGATAATCGATCTCGCCAGCGGCAAGCAATTGCCGCGCTTTCCATACAATTGTGCCCGACCCCGTGCGCTCGCCCTTGTACCAGCCGTTGAGCATGGGACCCACCGAAAATGCGATGGCGGGAAGATTGACGGTGGCCGCCGCCATCAGACAGGCAGGGGTTGTTTTGTCGCAGCCGATGGTGAGCACGACGCCATCGAGCGGATAGCCGTAGAGCACTTCGACAAGACCGAGATAGGCAAGGTTGCGGTCGAGCGATGCTGTTGGTCGTTTGCCGGTTTCCTGGATCGGATGCACGGGGAATTCGATGGCAATGCCGCCAGCGGTGCGGATGCCGTCGCGCAGACGTTCAGCGAGCACCAGGTGATGGCGGTTGCAAGGCGACAGATCGGAGCCAGTCTGAGCAATGCCGATGATCGGCTTACCCGATTGCAGTTCCTCGCGCGTGAAGCCGTAGTTCAAATAGCGCTCGAGATAGAGCGCAGTCATATCCGCATTCTCGGGATTGTCGAACCAAGCGCGCGACCGCAGCTTGCGGCCATTCCCCTTTTGAGCATACCGATCTTGATCGTTCTGGCCGGCTTTATGATCGGGCGATGGCATGACGGCTACTCCTTGAAATTCTGTCGATCAGTCTGCATGGCCGCGCGGCGATGGCGATCAATCATGCTTCGCCATGGCCCTGGGCTGAAGGCCTATGCATCGCATAGCAGCGCCTGTATGGAAAGTTTAATTATAATACAATTCAAGTGGGAGATGGGGAGATCGCGCTTAGGATTTGCGCAGTAAGGCCTGGGCGCCCGGGAGTATCTCCAGCGTTGCTGCATGTTTGTCTCGGAAAAGGTCGAATGCTTTTCTGGCACCGGGCCAGCGATAATCGTCGCTGACGATCAGCCCTCCAGGGACTAGGCGGGGATAGAAATATTCCAAAGCCCCCAGTGTCGGATCGAATAGATCGACATCGAGATGCACGAAGCGATAACGACGCTCGGGAATGCCGGTCAACGATTGCGGCAGCCATCCTGCGTGATAGGCGATACCGGGAAAGGCCGCGAGGTTGCGACGAACCTTCTCCTCCGGATAGGCGAAAATGCCTTTGCGCATCATTTGTGATAATCGCACGCCATCGGTGGTTTCGGTGGTGATGGTGTCCTCCACCGCCGGCTCCGACAGACCGGCAAACGAATCGAAGATATGATAACCGGTGCCGTCGAAGCCGCCATTCTCCTCGTTCAGCGTGGCACAAATCATCCAAGAGGAAAGGCCGCGATAGCAGCCGCATTCGACGATGTCGCCGTCCAGACCGAAAATCGAGCGCAGGCACATGACGATTTCCAGATGTCGAAATTTGCGCTCGATGGGCACAGGTCGGTTGCGCACGGCAAAGCAAGCGCGGAAATAGCGTTCCTCGACACGCGCGTCGCGCAGCACACCTTCCTTATAGGCCGCGGTGCTGCCATCGTAATAAACCCGCGCCAGCTCTTCATGGCCGCGACTGGCGGCATACTCGAACATATAGCCCAAGATGTTCAAGCGCTGCGTCGTTACCGATCTCAGCGTGCCGGTCAGGTCGTCGATAAGGCCGTCGATATAAGTCAGTGCTTCCTGGCCGCGATCCTGCGAGAGCAGATTGTTTGAATGTTCAACCGGATCTGGCTTCAGCCGCACAGTGATTCCTTATCTTGGATTCCTTATCTTGACGAAAATCACTCTTAGTCGTCGTTATTCGGCGCGCACGCGGGCGATGAAGGAATTGACCTCATGGCGCAGAGCTTCCGACTGTTTAGCCAGCTCAGCCGACGCCTCGCGCACTTGACCGGCGGCACTGCCGGCATCGTCGGCAGCACGCGCGACGCCTTCGATATTGCGCGCCACTTCCTCGGTTCCTGTGGCCGCTTGGGAAGCGTTACTGGATATCTCCTTGGTGGCTGCCGTCTGTTCTTCAACCGCGGCAGCGATCGCCGCCGAGATCTCGCTCACTCTGGCAATGGTCGATTTCACATTTATCATGGCTTGCAACGCGGCATTGCTCGTCTGCTGGATCTTGCCGATACGGCCGGTGATATCCTCGGCCGCGCGTCCGGTCTGATTGGCCAGATTCTTCACTTCAGAGGCGACCACAGCGAAACCCTTGCCTGAATCGCCAGCGCGTGCAGCTTCGATCGTGGCGTTGAGCGCCAGCAGATTGGTCTGGCTCGCGATCTCGCCAATAAGGCGCACGATGCCACCGATCTCATCGGCCGCCGCCGCGAGTTCGTTCATCGTATCACCGGTACGCTCGACCTCGCCCACGGCATCACCCGCGGCGCGCGATGAATCCGTCACCTGGCGGCTAATCTCGCTGATCGAGGCGGAAAGCTCTTCTGAGGCGGCAGCGACAGTGGTGACGCTCGCCGAGGCCTCCGTGGTGGCGGCCGCTACCATCTGTACCTGCTGCGTCGCCGATTCCGCGACTGAGGACATGGATTGCGCGTTGGCTTCCAATTCAACGGCAGACGCTGAGACCGCTTGTACGACACCCTGCACTGAGGCCTCAAAACTGTCCGCTAGCTCCAGCATGCCGCGTCGGCGCGCCGCCGCGGCCTCTTGCTCAGCAAGCTCGGTTTTGCGGCGCAATTCGTCGATCTCGATCAATTTGTGGCGAAAAAACTCAATCGACTTTGCCATCACACCCAGTTCGTCACCGCGAGTCGTGCCCGGCACGGTGACGGCGGTGTTACCGCCACCCAATTGCTCGACGACATCCGTCAGGCGCCGCACCGGCCCGGTGGCAACGCTTCGTACCAGCAAGGTGATGACCAATGACAGAACGATGAGGACGATGATCGCTGAGACAGTGATGATCCAGGTAATCTCGTTCGTCGGGCCGTTAATCGTGTCGGCGACCAAATTGGTGACCACAATCCACGGCTGTTCAGCATCGCCGAGCTTAATGGGTGTAAAGATGCGGTAAAGATTGGAATTGAGTGCTGGCGACCAATCGGTGATCTTGACCTCCTTACCCGCCATAGCATCGTTGAACCACGGCTCGAATTTTTCTTCCGTCTCCTTCAGCGTCTTGCCGAGGAATGCCGGGTCGCTATGCGCAATCCAAAAGCCGTCGGAAGAAATCATGTAGACAGAACCGTCACCCAGCGGTTTGTCCTCAGCCATCTGTTTGTTGAGATCATTAAGCGGTATGTCGACACCGGTGATGCCGATCGTCCTGCCATCGACCTTGATGGGCACCGTGATGCTGGCCATCAAAACATCCACGCCATCTATTTTATAGAGATAGGGAGCGCTGATAAATTCCTTGCCGGACTCAAAAGTGCTCTTAAAGTAATCCTGAAGGAGCGCCTCCTTGGCGCTTTCCGCGGGGACTTCGATCTTCACATCATCGCCCTTATGCGTGACATAGATCGACATCTGCCCTTCCTTGGTTGTATGAGAATCGTCAGTAGTTTCGGCGGCAGATCCAGCATTCTTGTCGTCGTAGGGGACGCCCGATATTTCAGCCCAGGCGCCGACGATTTCAGGATTGACGCGCATGGCATTCGCGAATGCCTCGGTGAGAACCTCACGCGACATACCCGTCTTCTTCGCCGACACCGCCGTCTGCGCCAGCATGCGGGCCACATCGAAACCGGTATTGAAGCGTAGCTCCGCGTTCGTGGCGGCCGCATCGGCCGTTACGTGGCCGAGATCCATGGAAAGCCTGTAGGTCTCTTCCGCAGATTTGCTGTGCAAGACGAAAGCAAGCGTCGAAAGACCGACGATGAGCGCCAAGCAGATCGGCAAGAGCAGCTTTGCCGCCAACGGCAACCGATTCCAGAGACCCATGACCGTTCCTTTCCGGCGGCCGAGGCCCAATGCCTTTACCGCTTATATAAACGGCACTTTAGGCAAATCTCATTAACCAGCACTTAAGAAAAAAATGCCGAAAATCAGTAGATTTTCCTAGAATGAGGCAAATATCGTGTTGTCCGCACCGACACTTTCATCAGCTATCTTTTCGGCAGAATGCCTTTGCCTTGCAGAAACTTACGCTGAAAGAAAAGAGCGATTCAGTAAGAGTGAGGAAATTGGCGTCCCCGAGAGGATTCGAACCTCCGACCTACGGTTTAGGAAACCGTTGCTCTATCCTGCTGAGCTACAGGGACGTGGGCTGCTTATAGCAATGCCGGGCTTTAAAGGCAAAACGCCCCTAAGCCGTGTCGCTGCGACGGGCCTTGTAGTATCTTGGCGCTGACATGCAACGGATCTCACATCCGCCGCGCGATTTCCGACCGGAGACTTAGTCATGCGCGTCACCTCGCTGTTCATCACCACATTAATTTCGATAGCGGCCCTCACGGGCTGCGATAAACCTATCGACGACCAATTGCTGGGCTATGTCGAAGGCGACTATGTCTATATAGCCCTACCTGCCGCCGGGCGGCTCACCGAGATCGCAGTGAAGCGCGGCGACCGGGTCGCGGTCGGCACCACTCTTTTCTCCCTCGACGATACAACCGCCAGGGCCAATCTCGCACGCGCCGAAGCTGATTTGACTGAGGCTGAACACCGGCTAGCAGATATGCAGACCGGCGACCGGCCTGAGGAACTGGTCGTCATCGAGGCGCAATTGGCGGCCGCCAATGCGTCGCTAAAGCTGTCGGAGCCACGCGTCAAAAGACGGCGCGAACTGGTCAAAAACAATGTCGTCGGAACCGAGGATCTCGATTCCGCCGAGGCTTCGATCTTGGAAGACCGTGGCCGCATCGCCGAATATACCGCGCGCCTGGCGGCGGCACGGCTACCCGACCGTGCAGAGCTGATCGCGGCCCAAGAGGCGGCGATCGACGCCTTTAAAACCGCGATCACCACGGCGCAATGGTCTTTGGATGAGCGGCGCGCGGTGGCACCTGCCGGTGGCGTCATCCAAGACATTTATTTCCGCGTCGGCGAGGAAGTCAGCGCCGAGCAGCCTGTGCTCCAATTACTGCCGCCGGAGAACATCAAGCTGAAAATCTATGTGCCGGAACCGCAGATCGGCAGCTACAAGATCGGCGAGGAACTAGCTGTCACCTGCGATGGCTGTCCCGCCGATCTTAAGGCCAAGATTGATTTCATCGCCGCGGCAGCGGAGTTCACACCACCTGTCATCTATAGCGACGCGAGCCGCGCCAAGCTGGTCTTCCTGGTGGAGGCTCGGCCAACCGCGGCACCTGCCGATTTCCAATGGCATCCAGGCCAGCCGGTGGAAGCTCGCAAGGTAGCAGCGACCGCTTCATGAACGCGGCCATCGACGTCCACGGCTTGGTCAAAACCTTCGGCGACAAACGCGTCGTCGATGATGTTTCCCTGCGCGTCGGCAAAGGGCAGATCTATGGTTTCCTCGGCCCCAATGGCAGTGGCAAGACAACGACTCTGCGCATGCTGTGCGGTCTGTTGACACCAGATGCCGGCAGCGGCACCTGTCTTGGTTTCGACATCCGCAAGGAAGCCGCTGAGATCAAGCGTCGCACTGGTTATATGACACAGAAATTTAGCCTCTACGAGGATCTCACCATCCGTGAGAATCTGGATTTCGTCGGCCGCGTCTATGGCCTCGACCGGCTGAGAACGCGCGTCGAGGCTGCCCTTGACCGATTAGAGCTCTCCAGCCGGCAGAAACAATTGGCGGGGCAGCTATCGGGCGGCTGGAAGCAGCGCCTGGCGCTCGCGGCCTGCATCCTCCACGAACCGGAATTACTCCTACTCGACGAGCCTACCGCCGGTGTCGACCCGAAAGCGCGGCGCGATTTCTGGGATCAAATCCATATTCTAGCCGGACAGGGCATGACCGTGCTGGTCTCGACCCATTACATGGACGAGGCTGAGCGTTGCCACGAAATTCTTTATATCGCCTATGGAAAACTGATCGCACGCGGCACGATTCCAGACGTCATTGCCGCTCATAATCTCACCACTTGGTCCGTGAAAGGTGCGGCGCTAAATCACCTCTCTCGTGAATTGCAGGCGCTGCCCGGAATCGACACCGTGGCGGCCTTTGGTGGCGACCTCCATGTCTGCGGCCACGATGCCGATCGGCTGGCGCGGAGCATCGCCCCCTATCGTGCTCGTCCTGATCTTACCTGGGAACGCACAACCCCCAGTCTCGAGGACATCTTCATCCAGCTGATGGCCGGGCTCGACAGCCATGGCGAGTCGAGGGAGCCAAAGCCCACCTCATCGCAGGAGAAAGCATGAAGCTTTTCTCCTTCAGTCGGTTCTTGGCCATCCTTGCCAAGGAATTCATCCAGATGCGACGCGACCGGCTGACCTTCGGCATGATGATGGGAGTCCCGCTGATGCAGCTGCTGCTCTTCGGCTATGCCATCAATACCAATCCGAAGAATCTGCCGGCAGTGGCGGTCGTGGCGGAGCACTCGAACTTTACCCGCTCCTTGCTTTCAGCCATGGAGAAGACGGGTTATATCCGCTTTATCCGCGATCCGGTCGACGCAGCAACATCCGATCACATGCTGCGCCGAGGCCAGGTGCAGTTCGCCATTCATATTCCGCCCAATTTCGCCGAGGATCTCGTGCGTGGCAGAATGCCTGCCTTGCTGGTCGAGGCAGATGCAACCGACCCGCTCGCCACCGGCAATGCGGTTGCCGCCTTGCAGAGTCTCGATGCCTCGACACTAGCCCACGATCTCAAGGGGCCCTTGGCAAAACGGCAGAATAGCGACCCGCCGTTCGAAATACGGCTTCACAAACGCTACAATGCCGAGGGCATCACGCAATATAACATTGTTCCCGGCCTGATGGGTGTGGTGCTGACCATGACAATGGTGATGATGACCTCGCTGGCCGTCACCCGCGAGCGCGAGCGCGGCACGATGGAGAATCTGCTGGCAATGCCGGTACAACCGACCGAGGTGATGCTGGGAAAGATCATCCCCTATATCGCCGCGGGCTACGTGCAGGTGGCGATTATCGTGGTTGCGGCGCGTTATCTCTTCGCGGTCCCCCTGATGGGATCGCTCATCCTTCTCAGCATTGCCGCCATTATCTTCATCGCCGCCAATCTTGCCGTCGGCTTCACCTTCTCAACTTTCTCAACCAACCAGCTGCAGGCGATGCAGATGTCGACCTTCTTCTTCCTGCCATCGCTCCTGCTGTCAGGTTTCATGTTCCCCTTTCGCGGCATGCCAGATTGGGCGCAGATCATGGGTGAGATCCTACCGCTCACGCATTTCCTGCGGGTCGTGCGCAGCATTTTGCTCAAAGGCAATGGCTGGGCGGATATCTGGCCAGATCTGTGGCCGATCCTGGTTTTCCTGGCAGGCGCCTCGGTTCTTGCTCTGCTGCGCTATCGCCGGACACTGGACTAGCTTAATTTCTAATGCTTCGGCGATACATGAGCGCGCGACACAATCAACGCATGTGAACTCTGTCACTTGTGCGCCACGAACGATCTGATACTTAACAGATTAACATCCGTTTCAGGGAAGTACCTAAACATGACTGCCAAGACTCATTTGCTCATCAAGCTACGCAAATCTTTCCCCATCATAGCCATCGCCGGTATTGCGTTGGTCATCACGGCCTGCGCGCAGAACCACGCCGCCCCGGCGGCCGGGCAAGATCCACTGGTCATCAGCCAGGCGACCAACGGCGCCCTGCAGACATATCTAAATCTCATTTACCCTAATAAGCGCGGTGCTTTTGCCGTCAGCGCCGATGGGGCCAATTCATACACTTATTATTGCCCAGAAATTTCCTGCACACCGTCGCTGTTCGGCAATCTCGCGGTGCGCCAATGCGAATCCTTAAGCGGACAGCCATGCTACCTGTTCTACACCGCACAGGAGCCGCGCTTGGCCTATGCGGTCGCCACCACGAAAGGTGTGACAGGCCGCCACGCCCTTAATCGCGGTGTGCCGACGGAAGAATTGCCTGTCTTCTTCAATCGCGACTGATTTTAAGGTTTCTGCCGCAAAAGAGGGCTGACGGCACCGGATGGTGCCGCGGCCAAGACGGGCTCGGGAGCGCCGGTCAACAGCAGCATAATGGTGCGGTCATAGGCGGCATTGTCCAACGTGCCGAGATCGACATTGGCAATTCCCACTGCTTCCGAAATCGCCGCCAGCGACTCTTTGACCGCCGCTTCATTGAGGCGCGCATTGTCCGGCAATTCCATGATAACCCGCTCGGCATCGCTGGGATCGTCTTGGAGGCTTTGCCAGCCGCGCGTCGCGGCGATCATAAATCGCTTGAAAGCATCGATGCGGGCGGGAGCTTTGAGATCGGCGCCGCGCACGTAGATTCCGTCCTCCAACACGCCTAGATCGACATCCTGATAGCGATAGTGGACAAGGCTTTGCACCTTCACCGCATCCACGCCGAGAATGAAGGGCGCGCGATAGGTCGTGGTGGTCAGGCAATCGACTTCGTTCTCCCAGAAGATTTCCGCATCGAGCCCCTGGCGGATGATGGTGACGCCCCCGCCGGTCGCGAAATAGCTGATGCCCAGACGCGACAACCAGGCATAAAATGAGCTTTCCCAGCCATCCAGCCAAACACCGACATCGTGGCCAGCCATCTTGAACGGATTGTCGATTGTGGCCCGGCAATAAAGACCGAGAGTCGCGCGCTGGAAGATCTGCGCCACATGCACCACATCGGCACCTGCCTCACGCTTGGTCAGAGCGATAGGCATAATCTCGACCGCGAGATCTGCTTTTGTGTCGACCAAGCGATCGATCGGCGACGGGCCGTAACCCTGTTTCAGAAAGGTCACATCGAGACCGACATCGGTGAAGTAGCCGTGGCTCTGGGCGATAAGGAAACCGGCGATCCGCGTATCTGGCCCTTCCGGCAAGGCGACGCGCAGCGGAATGAGGACATTCTGTGCCGCGGCCGGCGGTGCCGCGAGCAGTTGGGCGCTGAGGATCAGCAACAAGGCGGGCAGCAGGTGATGACGAAATCTCATGGAAATGCCTGGAACACTATCGGGAAAACAGGGCAAGGGCTTGATTATCAGGTGCCAGCAGATTACAGGCGGTAGGGTATTTGCGCAAATACGAGGAACGTGATGTGAGCGATGCTACCGCCGCCGCTAGGCCAGGCTCGGGCACGCGGATCGAAACCATCGAAATGCACACTGGCGGGGAGCCGGTACGCATTGTCACCAAGGGTTATCCCGCCATTCCCGGCGGCACCATTCTGGAAAAGCGCCGCTTTGCGCGCGATCGACTAGACGCCTTTCGCCGCCTCATTATGTTTGAGCCGCGTGGCCATTATGACATGTACGGCGTCTTGCCAGTGGCACCCGACCTTCCCGGCGCGGACATGGCCGTACTCTTCATCCATAACGAGGGCTACAGCACGATGTGCGGTCACGCCACTATCGCGCTTGGCCGTTACGCGCTGGACCAAAGCCTGATCCGTCCGGGCGGCGACGGTATCGCGCGGCTGAATTTGCAATGCCCCTGCGGCCTGGTCGAGGTCAGTGTTGAGCCAGATGGTCGCGCGCGGTTCATCAGCGTCCCGGCCTTCGCCTTCGCTCTCGACCAGGAGATCGATCTCCCTGGCAAAGGCCGCATCTCCATCGATATCGGCTATGGCGGCGCTTTTTACGCCTTCTTACCAGCCGCTACGTTTGGTCTCGACATACGCCGCTCGCCTACCCGCGATCTGGTCGCGGCGGCAAGCGCCGTGACCGAAGCGGTGAAGGCGCAGGTCAAGCTGCATCATCCCGACGATGACGTTCTTGCCTTTCTCTATGGTACGATTCTCACCGATGGCGGCGACGGTGCCACGAACCCGTCCGCCAACATCTGCGTCTTCGCCGCGCAAGAAGTCGATCGCAGCCCGACAGGGAGTGGCGTCACCGCCCGTCTCGCGCTGCTCAGCGCGCGCAAGCTCGTGAAGCCCGGCGAATGGCGCCGCTTCGAAAGCGTCACGGGCAGCATCTTCGACGGCCGGGTCACGGCCGAGCTTAAAGCTGAGCTCAAGGCAGGCGTATTCGCCGCGATCCGCGCCGAAGTAGCCGGGCGCGCCTATTATACAGGGCAATCCGTTTTCACCGTTGAGCCCGATGATCCTCTGGCTGCAAGGTTTTTGTTGCGATGAGCATCAAACGCCTCTCCGTCATCGGTGCTGGCGCCTGGGGCACAGCGTTGGCTCTGATTGCTGCCCGTGCCGGCAGGCAGACCACGCTGTTTGCGCGACGACCCTATCTTGCGGCGGCAATCGCCGCCCAGCGGGAGAATGCCGATTATCTTCCTGGCATCGCGCTGCCGGTCGAGATCGCCGTCACCAGCCATCTGACTTTGGCGTTGGAGGCCGAGGCGGTGCTCTATGCCCAACCGGCCCAGCATCTGCGCGCTTTCTGCGTGGCGGCACGACCACATTGGCAAAAACATGCCGCCCTGGTGCTGTGTGCCAAAGGAATCGAACAACAAAGCGGTTTGTTATTGCATGAAATCGCGGCGAGGGAGCTGCCAGCAGCGCGCGTCACTGCCTTGTCTGGCCCCAGCTTCGCGGTCGATGTCGCCCACTCGCTGCCCACCGCGGTCGCCATCGCCGGCAAGGATACAGCCTTGGTGGGCGATCTGATGCTAGCCCTGAGTCATGACGCTTTCCGCCCCTATGGCTCCGACGATCTGGCCGGAGTCGAGATAGCGGGGGCGGTGAAGAATGTGCTCGCCATCGCCTGTGGTATGGTGATCGGCGCTGGGTTGGGTGACAATGCCCGCGCAGCGCTCATCACACGGGGCCTTGCGGAAGTGTCGCGCCTAGCCCTAGCCAAGGGCGGCCGGCCAGAGACACTCATGGGTCTCGCCGGCATGGGGGATCTTGTACTAACGTGTTCCTCGCCCAAATCGCGCAACATGTCGTTGGGCCAGGAACTCGGCCAGGGCCGCTCGCTTAGCGACATTCTGGCTGGTCGGCACAGTATCGCCGAAGGTGTCGCGACCGCCGCCGCGGTGGTGACCCTGGCACAGACCTTGGACGTCAAGATGCCGATTGCCGAGGCGGTCAATCGCATCCTGCACCAGGGGAGCAGTCTGGGATCGGAAGTCGAGGCCCTGCTCTCGCGCCCCTTGCGGCGTGAAAACACGTGACGAAGCAAAGTGGATAAGGAACCCAAGCGATGACCGTGACCATGGATAAGATCCTCTGTGCCACTGACGGTTCGGCACCATCGGCTAAGACAGTGACCTATGCCATCGAATTGGCCCAGCGCCTGGCGCTGCCGCTTTCCTTCATCACCGTGGTCGATATAGCTGACGGCGACGCGCCGACGGTCTGGGATTCAGAGGCATTGATGGCCGGCAGGCTGCCAGTCGACAAGCCGCTGCTCATCGCCGTTGAACAGGCTCTCAAAGCGGGCCAGCGCCGCATCGCCGCGATCCGGGCGCCTGGCAAGGAGATTGCCCGCACCATCGTCCATTACGCCGAAAACAACTCTTATCATCACATCGTCATGGGGTCTCAAGGTTTGACTGGTGCCAAGCGCCTGCTGATCGGTTCGGTGGCGGCCGATGTAGTCAACCTTGCCCATTGTCCCGTCACTGTTGTGCGGTGATAGGCCTAGCAACTTGACAGGCCTAGCAGCTTGACAGGCCCAGAAATTCGACAGGCCGGCAACTCGGCGGGCGACAAATCTTCCATGCTCGTAGATGTCATTTTTACGTCATGCGTTTTTTATGGATTCAGCGGCCTCGATGTCCTATGTAAACTGTCACGTGTAACAGCCAAGCAGGCTCGTCCATGTTCACCCTGTGTCTCCGACGACGATCGCTGACCACCGCCGGGCTTCGCGCCGTGCGGTTGGCGGAATCGGCTACGCGAGAGGCATAGGATGCAAGAGGGCGTCGTTTGGCGCCCTGGAGATCCGAAGCGGAAAGCGGGCCGATGCCGTCTGCACTTTTCCATAGCCGCTTTATGACATAGCCGCTTTATGACAAGGATCTCCTGAAAGATGGCCGACAGCAACACGCCGCCCCTGAACTTCATCATCAAGCCTGAGCCAGCCGCGTTGACTGGAGCGGTCGAGCAATTGCTCGATTCTGTCTTCGGGCCGGCGCGGTTCGACAAAGCTTCCTATTTATTCCGAGAAGGCGTCGCCCCCATCGCGGCATTATCCTATGTCGCCATGCTCGGCGACCTTGTGGTTGGAACCATCCGCTATTGGCCGATTTTGGTCGGCCCGACCGACCATCCGGCACTGCTCCTGGGGCCGCTCGGCATCACGCCACGCCTTGCTGGCAAGGGCATCGGCCGCACCCTCACCTTCCGCACGCTGGAACGCGCTGCCGAGATGGGTCACGATTTTGTTCTGCTGGTCGGCGATGTCGACTATTACAAGCGCTTCGGTTTCGTACCAGCAACGCCGCACGGACTCTTCATGCCAGGCGAAAAACGACCCGACCGCCTACAGGTGGCGCCGTTGAAGCGTGGATTGCTTGGCGTGGTACAAGGCGATATCCG
This sequence comes from uncultured Dongia sp., assembly GCA_964408245.1. Classification (GTDB taxonomy): domain Bacteria; phylum Pseudomonadota; class Alphaproteobacteria; order Dongiales; family Dongiaceae; genus Dongia. The sequence goes on from CAYOYT010000007.1 coordinate 14,947, forward strand.
CCATCGGCATGGTCGCAGCGTCATGCCGGCAATCGAACCGGTCTTGATCAACCGTGGTGACACGACAAGCGAAATTTCACAGCACGACATGCGCTGAGGCCAGCTTTCGCAAAGCGCCCATGAAAAAAGAGCGGCAGGTTGCCCTGTCGCTCTTGGGTGTTTCATGCTGAAAGCGATCAGCCGCCGATATGCATCCATACCGACTTGGTCTGGGTCACGGTGGTGAGCGTCTCCAAGCATTTATCGCGACCCATACCGGATTGCTTGAAGCCGCCCCAGATCGAGGTCATGTCGCCATGGTCGAAGCAATTGACCCAAACGATGCCGGCCTCGATATCGCGCGCCGCCTTGTGAGCGACGGAAACATCCGACGTCCAGATCGAGGCGGCCAGGCCATAGATCGAATCGTTGGCGATCTCGATCGCCTGGTCGAGCTTCTTATAGGGTAGGATGGTGCCGACGGGGCCGAACACCTCCTCTTGCGCGATGCGCATCTTGTTGTTGACACCGGTGAAGAGTGTCGGCGCCACATAGCAGCCCTTCTCCAGACCCTTGGGCACCGCCCCACCGAGGGAAAGCTTGGCGCCTTCCTTCTTCGCGATGTCGATATAGCCCAGTACGCGCTTCTGCTGTTCTTTGGTCACCAGGGGGCCCATGGTGGTCGCCGGATCCAGTGGATCGCCAGGGCTGAAGCTCACCTTTGCCTTCTCCAAAAATTTCGCCACGAATTCGTCATGGATCTTGGCGTCGACCAGGATCCGCGAGCCAGCGTTGCAGACTTCGCCCTGATTGCCATAGATGCCGTTGACGGCATATTGCGCAGCTGTGTCGAGATCGGGCGCATCGGCGGTCACAATCTGCGGTGTCTTGCCGCCGCATTCCGTGGTGACGCGCTTCATGTTTGATTGACCGGCATAGACCATCATCAGCTTGCCGATTTCGGTCGAGCCCGTAAAACCGATCTTGTCGACATCCATATGGAGCGCCAGCGCTTTGCCAGCTTCCTCGCCGAGGCCCTGGACGACGTTGAACACGCCTGCCGGACCGCCTGCTTCCATGAACAACTTCGCGAGGACATTGGCCGATAGCGGCGACTGCTCGGCGGGTTTGAGGATGACCGAGTTTCCAGCAGCCAAAGCCGGCGCGATCTTCCAGGCGGCCATCATCAAGGGGTAATTCCACGGCACGATGCAGCCGATCACACCGAGTGGCTGGCGCAGGATGTAGTGAAACTCACTGGCGGCGGTCGAGGTGACGGTACCTTCGATCTTGTCGATGGTTTCACCGAAATACTGAAACGTCATCGCCGCACCGGGAATGTCGATATTCAGCATCTCGCTGATCGGCTTACCCATGTCGGTCGAATCAAGCAGCGCGAATTGCAGCGCGTTATCGGTGATGAGCTGGCCGAATTTGTAGATCACGGCCATACGATCGCGCGGCGCCATTCTGGACCAGACGCCCGATTTGAACGCCTTGCGCGCGGCTTTGACCGCCAAGTCGACATCACCCGCATCCGAGCGAGCGACCGACGTGATGACTTGGCCTGTCGCTGGGTTGATAGTTTCAAACTTCTTACCCTTTTTGGCGTCGACGAATTTGCCATCGATGAAGTTGCGCGTTTCGAACTTCAGCTTATCGGCGTATTTCCTGAAGGACTTCTTGTCTAGTTTCTTTGCATCTTCGAGGTTCATAGCCTCACTCTCCCTTCATTTACGGCCCGCTTACTAGGCCTTTGATAGCTACCAGCTTATCGCCTTGTTCTTGGACGGCCGGCTTGAACACAGCTTATAGCACTTGCTCAATTTCTGCCGCTAGAGGCTGCTGCTCGCGGTCACTCCGCAATCCATGGCATCTATTAAGAAATAGAGGTAGACGTCTGTGCCATCGCGGTAAAACGCGGATGATTATGCCGCGCGACCCTAGGTCTAGCCCCGCAGACGTTCGCGCGCGCGGACGCGCTCACGATGGGCGGTGTATATACCGGTCGCGATAATGACAGCTCCACCGATCCAGGTCGTGATCACTGGCAGCATATCGAACCAGGCATAACCGATGGCCGTCGCCCAAACCAATTGCAGATAGATGAAGGGGGCGATGATAGAAGCCGAAACGAAGGAGAAGGCGCGGATCACCAGCGTGTGGGCCAGGCCGCCGGAGAAGCCGAGTGTCGCCAGCAGCAGCCATTCAGTAAGGCTTGGCGCTTGCCAGAAGAAAGGCATGAATGCGCTCAAAACAAGGCAGCCGACAAGACCGGCGTAGAATAGCGAGGTGACGTTGCTGTCATAGCGCGCAGCGATGCGGGTCAGCACGTTATAAGTGGCGCCAGTCGAGGCGGAGAGAACCGGCAGCAGAATGGCAAAGCTGACCATGCCGAAACCAGGTCGGATAACGATCAGCACACCAATAAAGCCCACCGCCACCGCCGCCCAGCGCCGCACCCCAACCCGCTCTTTCAAGAGGAAATGCGATAGGATCGTGATCACCATCGGCTCAACAAAAGCGACCGCCGTTGCCGAGGCGAGGTCGATATGACTTACCGCCAAGAAAAACAGCAACGTCGTGGCTAGCATCAGCAGTGAGCGCAGGAATTGTAGACCTGGCTTCTTCGCTCGCAACATGTCGCGCCAGGGCTGCGACCAATGGATGCGCCCCACCGCCACGACTGGCCGCTCCATATGCCGCGCGATTCCGGCATAGCCCAGCGCGAAAATGAGATGAAAGATATAACGTCCCCAAGCTACCTCCATCACGGGCATGCCGTTCATAGTGAGATATTTGACGATGGCGTTGAAGAACGAGAAAACGAAACCGGCTGTGACCAAACATAGAATGCCAAAAAGGGGGCGATCGCCGGCAATCTGCCTCTCACCCGCCGAAATGACTCTCTCAACCAAGATTGAGGCGCTCCTTAGCGACCTGTTCTATCCGCGCTTTAAGGCTAGCATCTTGCGCCAGCAAACGCTGGAAATCGCGCGCCTTGAGAGCCAGTAGCTTGCAAAAACCCAAAGACACGACATCGGCATTGCGCAGATGGCCGGTGAGCAAGGCAAGTTCGCCAAAGAAATCCCCCGACCCGAGCTCCACCGAGCCTAGTTCCATATGAGGCTCGACAACCACGCGTACAGCGCCGGATGCAACGAAATACATCGCATCTCCCCGATCGCCACGCCGTACGACGGCACTGTCCGGCAGGACCAATTGCGGCGTCAGAAGATGAGCGATCGCCTGTTGCCGTTTGATGTCGAGATCACGGAAGATTGGCACGCGCGCCACAAGATCGATGGCCGATAATTCGGGATCAAGCTTCGGCCGACCGTCAAGATCGGTCCAATGCCGCTCCAACTCCGCTTTCAACTCCCGCTCAACCTCACCACTCACCACCAGATTGGTGGCAAGCGCTTGATAAGCGGCGCTTTCGCGTTGTCTGGCAATGCGCCCCAGATATTGCCGCTGTAGATCGGCGGCATAGGTGGGGTATTGCAGCTTCAGGGCCAGCAGTGACTGATCAACCGACTCGATGCGCCGGGCGGTTACCTGAATAATCTCGCCAGCCGCCGCCTCGCCGATAAGCGGCTGCAAGCGGTCGCGTGCGAAGGGGACAAGATCGGAGACGACCTGGCGCTGCATCATCAGAAATTCGAAACGGTCGGCAAGCGCTGCTGCCAATAACCATTCAAGCCGAAAATTGCGCTGTAGCCACAAGGCAAAGCGGAAGGGGGGACTGAAGCCTAGGCCGCGCTGCGCCGCGCTGACATAGCTTTTGCAGCCACCCGAGCGCACGGCTTCGCGCACATGCTGCGCCTCGCGCAAGAGGAGCTCAGCAATTCGCCGGTCGACGATGCGCTCGTTGAGAAGATCGAAACAACGCTCCACCTCATGGGCGGCGGCGACGGTAAGGCCGACTCTCACCAATTCGCCGGCCATCAACTCGACGCCGCGATGAGAACGCGCACGCGCGACGTCTAGACGGGCTTCAATGTTAGACAAGGTCTTGTCGGCGATCTCGCGGTCGATGCCCTCTACCCGTGCGATCTCGGCAAGGTCGCTGGCGACATCGTTGAGCGTCATTAACTTCGCGCGATCGCGCACACCGCGCGCCACGGGATTGAGGCGGTTGAGGCGAAAGAAGCCCACCAGCGGCCGCAAGGTGATGCCATTGATGAACAGCGTCATCAGCACGAAGCCGGTAACCGAGGTGGCAATGAAATCGCGCATCGGCGCCGGAACAGCCTTGTTCTCGATCACCGCGAGGGCCAGCGCCAAAGAAACGGCACCACGCAATCCGCCCCAGACGATCACTGTCTTGATCCGGTTATTAATACGCTGCATCAATCCGAGACGCGTGAGAAGCGGCAGCAGCGCAAAGACCGTGACGAAGCGAGCAACCAGGGTCGCGACATAGACCAGGATGATGAAGCCGATCTCGATTAGGCTGGTATCTTGCATAATGCGCGGCACCAACATGGCGGCGAGAAGAAAGATCAGCGAATTGGCCCAGAAACCCAACTGGCCCCAGACGCTTTCCATCTGCTCGAACGTGTGCGCCCGCATGCGGGTCTTGCCGGCCGAGCCCAGAACCAGCCCTGCCATGACGCAGGAAACAACGCCCGAGACGTGAAAATAATGCTCCGGCACCGTGAAACTGAGATAAGCGAGCGCGATGGTGAGCGTGATTTCCGCCTTCGGCCAGCCGCCAAGAAGCGGGAAGAGCGCACAAGCTGCCCAGCCCATGATGAAACCGGCAAGCGCCCCACCGCCGAAACTGACGAGGAAGCGCAGGATCGTCCCCGTAATGCTGCCCTCGCCACCCGACAGCAGCATGGCGAGAAGAAGCGCAAAGAGCGCGATGGCGGCAGCATCGTTGAGCAAGCTCTCGCCCTCGACAAGCGTGGTGAGGCGTTTTGGAACGCCCACCTCGCGGAAGATACCGACAACCGCCGCCGGATCGGTGGTAGCGACGATCGAGCCCAAGAGTAAGCAGGCGATCACACTAATCGGCGACGCGATCGATAACGTGAAGCCAACGGTGATCGCGCAGATGACCACCGCCACCACTGCCATGGTGAGAACCGGGGCGATATCGTCGAGGAGCCGCCGCACATCGATCGCCAGGGCCACTTCGAAGAGCAGCGTTGGCAAGAAAATGAGGATGAAGGCCTCGGACGAGATTTCGACACTGGCCAACGCATCGAAAATGTCATGCAGCGCCGGGGACGGAATAAATTGATCGGGCCGCAAGCTAACAGCAAGGCCCAGAACCACGCCAATGACCGCGAGGAGGACCGACTAAGGTAATCG
>CAYOYT010000008.1:0-8040 GCA_964408245.1 uncultured Dongia sp.
CCGGAAGACGGTGCGGAGTTGTCCGACCTCACGGCTTATACCCGCGACCTCATGAGCCGGATGGAAGGCGACCTCGGCACGAAGCTCGATTGGGTCGCGGTCAACCATTACAACACCGGCCACCCCCATGTGCATGTCATCGTCCGGGGCAAGGACGAGCTGGGGGAGGATCTGGTCATCAACGGCGACTACATCGTCCACGGTGTTCGTGAGCGCGCCAGCGCCTTGGCGACGCTGGAGCTTGGCCCTGTCAGCGAGATCGAGCAGACCCGCAAACTCACCGCCGAGATAGATCAGGATAGGTTCACCCGCATCGACCGCGCCATGGCAGAGGAAGCCGATGAGCGGTTCCTCGACCTGCGCCACGAACCGGGAGAGCCCAAGCCGCAATTCGAGCGCACGCTTCGCCTGCGCCGGCTCGCCAAGCTGGGCCGCATGGGCCTCGCGACCGAACATGCGCCCGGCGTTTGGGAATTGAACGAGCGGATGGAGCCGACCTTGCGCGAGCTTGGCGAACGCGGCGACATCATCCGCACCATGCAAAGGTCGCTCGCCGCCGATGGGCTGGAGCGTGATCCTTTGACTTTCCACATCCATAAGACGGTGCCCGCCGCACCCGTCACCGGCCGCGTGCTCGACAAATATCTCGCCAACGAGCTGGGCGACAATCTCACCGTCGTCGTGGACGGGATCGACGGCCGAACGCATCACATTTCCAACATCGACCCGAGACAATTGGAGGATGCCCGGATCGGCAGCGTCATCGAGATCGGCCGGGCCGAGGCGAGCGCCCGGTCATCCGACCGCGCCATTGCTGCAATCGCCGAGGATGGCATCTATCGGCCGAGCCGCCATCTGGAGCAGGCGAAGTTCGAGGGGCGCGTTCCGCGCGGCGACTATGACGGCTATGTCGATGCCCATGTGCGGCGGCTGGAGGCATTGCGCCGCGCCGGGATCGCGGAGCGGATCGACGCCGACCAGTGGCGCATACCCGATGATTTCGAGAAGCGCAGCATGGCGTTCGACGCCGGGCGTGGCGCTCAGGCCAATATCCGCGTCATCACTACCTTCGATCTGGAAAACCAGATCACAGCGGACGGCGCGACCTGGCTCGACCGGCGGCTGGTATCGCCCGACGCATCGGACCTTGCGCCGGCCGGCTTCAGTCAGCAAGTGCGCGAGGCGATGGAGCGGCGGCGCGAGCATCATATCGACCGCGGCGATGCAGCACGGCAGCAGGACGGCGGCGTTACCTATCGCCGCAATCTCCTCGCCACGCTGCGCGGGCGCGAGATCGCCCGCGTTGGGGCGGACATGGCCACGACCAAGGCGCTGCCGTTCCGCGCGGCCGCAGACGGCGAGACCGTCTCCGGCAAGTTCACCGGCACCGTCCAGCTATCCAGCGGCAAGTTCGCCATCGTCGAAAAGAGCCACGAGTTCACCCTTGTCCCATGGCGGCCGGTCATCGACCGTCAGCTTGGCCGCGAGGTGGCGGGTATCGTCCAGGGCGGATCGGTGTCGTGGCAGCTCGGGCGACAGCGAGGATTGGGGCTGTAGGAAGGGTGGTAACTGTTCTGAAATCGGTTCGGCGCATCAAAGGGGCTTCGGAAGCAGGATCACCAACTTCAGATCAGGCCGACCGAACAGGGCAAAGCCAACTTGCTCGAAACGTAGATGGCCGTCCTTGGGATGGTTGAATCCTCTCTCGCCACCTTCGCGCTCGAGCACCACCCGTTCATTCCAGTAGCGCCGGAAAAGTTCGCTGCGCGTGCTGAGTTCATCGACCAGCCGAACAATCGGAGGCTCGCTGATGTGGCGGTCATCTGACCTTCAACGTGTCGCCGCTGGTGCGGGAAATCGTCGCCTACGATCTATCGCGGGAAATGCTCGATGTCGTCGCGCGAGCCGCACGCGAACGCAGCTTACCTAATGTCACGACGCAGCAGGGAACGGTGGAGAAGCTTCCATTCGGCGATGATAGCTTCGAGGTAGTGATGAGCCGGTTCAGCGCCCATCATTGGTATGATCTCGATGCCGGGCTGCGCGAAGCCCGCCGCGTTCTGAAACCCGGAGGGACACTGGCGATCATCGACACGATCACGTCGGGGGTCGCAGTCATCGACACCTATTTCCAGGCACTCGAACTTCTCCGTGACTGCTCGCATGTCCGAAACTATGCGCGCGCTGAATGGGAAGCGGCCATCGCGCGAGCCGGATTCCTATCGCGTTCCGTCCTTCCATTCCGATTGCGGCTCGATTTCAAGTCATGGGTCGAACGTATGGCCATGCCGCAACTGCACGTGGATGCTATCCGTTCACTCCAGAAAGCGGTTTCCGCGCAAGCGACGCGCCATTTCGAGACCGAGCCCGATGGCAGCTATCAGATCGACGTCGCGATGTTCGAGGTGATCAAATCAGCCCGGTGAAGGTTTCACTGGATGCCCACCTTGTCACGCACGGCGCTTCTGAAAGCGGCCGACAGTGCGGCGAGTGCATCGTGTGGGCGACCGTCCTTCACCCTTGCATGAAAGCTGTTGCGTAGGCCGCGGAAGTTCGGAAAGCCCGAGCCTGGCACTCAATGAAGCTTGGCGCGGCAAGGTCCCGCGCGCAAAAAAGCTAAATCGGCCTCCCAAGAACTTAGGCAGGACTTGCCACATTCCGCTAGCGGTCCCGTTTCAGACCACAGTTAATTCCTCCGGCATTGTATAAAAGGAATAATAACAATACATCTTTTATCCGACGCACAAGCCATTGGTGCTTCCGCACCAACACATGGAGGTGAGCCATGCGATCTTTCCTACCACTGAATTGGGGCGTCAGTTCAGCATCCCGCATCGGCAAAGGGCAGCGATGGCGGGCGCCCAGCCACGCCTCTCGGGTCCGCGCATTTGAAGTTTATCGGTACGATCCGGACTCCGAGAACGGCCCGCGCCTCGATACCTATGAACTCGACCTCGACGATTGCGGGCCGATGGTTCTCGACGCGCTGATCAAGATCAAGAACGAGGTCGACCCTACGCTTACGTTTCGCCGCTCCTGCCGCGAAGGCGTGTGCGGATCGTGCAGCATGAACATCGGCGGCAGAAACTGGCTCGCCTGCACCCAGGCGATCGCCGACATCGAGGGACCGGTCCGCGTGTTTCCGCTCAGTCATCAGCGGGTGATCAAGGATCTTGTCATCGATCAGACCCACCTCTTTGATCAGCACAAGCTCATCCAGCCGTGGCTGCGAACCGAAGGGCCGGCACCCGAACGCGAGCGCTTGCAATCGCCGCAGGAACGCGGCGAACTCGATGGCTTTTATGAGTGTATTCTATGTTTCTCATGCACCGGCGGCTGCCCGAGCTATTGGTGGAATGGCGATCGCTATCTCGGCCCCGCCGTTCTCTTGCAGGCGTATCGCTGGCTGATTGACAGCCGCGACGAAGCGACCGGAGAGCGGCTCGACGAGCTTGAAGACCCGTTCCGGCTCTACCGCTGCCACACCATTATGAACTGTACCAAGACCTGTCCAAAGGGTCTCGAACCAGCCAAGGCGATCGCGAGGATCAAGGCAATGCTCGTTGAGCGGCAACAGTGATGGGGCGAGACATGAAGCAAGTCGATGCAGGGCGTCGCGAACGACCACTCGCGCCCGATTTGCAGACCTATCGGCCGACCCTGACCATGGTGATGTCGATCGTGCATCGGATGACCGGCGCGGCGCTCTATCTCGGCTTTATCGCGGCAATGCTTTGGATGGCCGCACTCGCTGGCGGCGCAGAGACTTACGCTGTCGCGCGAAGGCTACTCGCTTCTCCAGTCGGTCTGGCGATCCTGCTCGGCTTCACCTGGGCGCTGCTGCATCATGCGTTCGGCGGAATACGGCATCTTGTCTGGGATTTGAGCATCGCCCACACCTATCCGGCGCGCGAATATCTCACCCTGGCAACGCTCGTCGCATCGCTTGTGCTGACGATCCTGTTCTGGGCCGCGCGGGGGCTGACATCGTGAAGATCCGGTCGGTGTCGATGCGTTCGGGATTGGCCCGCGCAAAAGGACTGGGCTCGGCCTCGAGCGGCACCGAGGATTTTTGGCGGCAGCGGGTCACATCGGTGCTGGGTGTGCCGCTGGTTGCCGCTCTCATCGTCGTCTTCTGGATGCTGGCGGGCGCCGACTATCAGTCGGCGCGCCAATTGATCGGGCACCCGATGGTTGCGCTGCTTATCGTCGTGGCTATCGTGAACTTCACCGTTCACATGCGGCTTGGCGCGCAGATTATCATCGAAGACTATGTGCACCACCCTCTCGTCAAACCGTTACTGCTTATCGCTAATGTCGGGCTGGCTTATCTCGCTGGTGCGATCGGCATCCTGGCTATCATCGATATCGCGGTGACCGGCTGAAGGTTGGTGTCGCCAGACCCGTCCGGCTAGCGATAGCCGACACACATCACATAGTCCTTCAGCAACTCTTCCTCGTATTCGACTTCCGACAGCAGCAGTTCCAGTGCATCCGCTGCCGACAAAAGGCCGATCGGCTTACTATGCCCGTCCACGATGGGCACGCTTTGCAAGCCCTTGTCTTTCATCGTCGACCACACATCGTCCAGCCGGTCGTCGGGCTGGCAGGAGATCACCTGCGTGCTCATGACCATCGTGCAGGCGGTGGTGCAGGCGCAGCCCTGGCAATGCTGAATCTGGCGAACGATGTCGGTGCGGGTGACCACTCCGACCATGACGCCGGTGTCGTTGCAAACGACCACCATGTGGCGGTTGGGTTCGGACAGGAGCGAAGCGGCTTTGGTCAATTGACGATCATCGCCGATCAGCAGAAGCCGATCACGAGCTTTGGGCAGTATGTTCTGGACTCTGATCATGACAGCCGCTCCCCGTCCCGGATCACCCAGGAACCATGATCTGGAGAATACCAGTAACGGATTTCGGTAAGAGGCTTACAGTACATGGCTAGGCGCGGTTTTTCTCCGCGACGATGAAGATGGCGTTGAGATTGTCGTGATACTGTTCAAACACGCGCCGCATCGCCAAAACGCGCCGGCGCGCGTCGCTGTTCAGCATTAGGTTCTTTACGATCCGCAGTGCTCCCAATATGCCCTCGTCCTCGATCATACGGCGAGGACGCAGGAGATGCATTGGAGCATAACCTATCTGCTCGATGCGAAAGCCGGCCGCCTGAAGGAGTTCGCTCCATTCGCGCGTCGGCAAAGGACGCGCCCCGACATGGATCACGGACGAAAGTGCCCGGTCGATCTCCTGCTTGCTCGCCGGCGACATGTCGTCCGGCACAATGCAGAGTTCATGGATGCCGTATCTGCCACCAGGACGCAGTAGGCGAAACGCCTCGGCAACAATGAGTTGTTTGTGTTCTTGTGTGTTCATGCTCAGCATCGCCTCGCCGAGCACAACGGAGGCGGATTCGGTGGGGAGGCTCGTCGCATCGGCGCGTCCGAGCGTGACGGAGGCATTTTGCTCCTGCGGGAGATGACGGATGGCCCATTGTACCGCCTTCACGTCGCGCTCCACGCCAACGTAGCTGCGGGGTGCCTTCCCCAGAATCAGTCGCGCCGTGACGCCGAGGCCAGGCGCGAATTCGACGACTCGATCGTCATCGGTAATCGTCAGGGCGTTCAGAAGTTGCTGCGTCAGCGCCAGACCTCCAGGACGCAAGACGCGCTTTCCGAGGCGAGCAAGCAGCCAGTGACCGGGCATCTTCGCGATATCGAGTTCACTGCCAGGCAATTCGGCCAATTGTGAATGTTGTGTCATCTCGCGCCTCGCCTACTAAGGACCGGCCGGTGCAGTTGCGCAGGCAAGGCCCGATCCCCAAAATCGACTGTCGTGCGTTGCAGAATGCGGCCCGTCGGATCGACGCTCAGGCGAATCCGGCGATTGCGATAGAAAAAGCTCAATCGGTAGTGGCCTTCGTGCTCCTCCATGCCACGTTCGCAAATGCTGGTGATGGCTTGTGCACGCATCAGGTCCGGCACATCCGCGGCCGCAACTTGCAACAACGGCGCGAGCAAATTCGCATCGATCACGATGTTACCGTCAGCGATCTCGACCTGCATGGCGCACCCTGTTGTTGGCCGGCTTCACGACCGGCTGGTCATGGCGCGAGGCGTTGATCCAGGCGGGAGGATCGCTGGCGGGGAAGGATTCCCATGAAGCTTGCGAAACGGCATCCCATTCGGATTCTAGCTCATCGGAAGGGACAACCTCGTCGGCCACGGGCGGAGCGCCAACGTCCGACTTCACCTGTGCGGCCATGATGCAGTTCCTTGCCATTTCGACTAAAAGATATATTCTGTATATATGTTAAGATGCCTCATGGAAGATTGCAATGACAAACCATGCCGAGACTCGCGCCATAAACGTTTTCGCTCTTGCGATCGTGGTGCTGTGGATTGGCCTGCTCGTCGGCGTGTCGTTTCTGGCGACCCCCGCCAAGTTCCTGGCGCTCAGCCTGACGCTACCCGTGGCCCTCGATATCGGCCGTCACACCTTTGCGATCTTCAACAAAATGGAATGGCTACTGGCGGTCGCTGCGCTGCTCGTTGTTCTGCTTTCCCGGCCGCGGAGCGGCATCGTTATTGCCGGCTCTGTCATCGTCGCGCTCCTCGTCGCGGTGGAAGCGGCGTGGTTGCTTCCCGTGCTCGATCAACGCGTCGCGTTGATTATCGCCGGTCGACAGCCACCCGCGTCCAACCTGCACAATGTTTATATCGGCATCGAAGTAGCGAAGCTGCTTGTGCTCGTCGTTATAAGCTTCGTGATCGGCCGACGCCTCGCGCGCCAATGCCGTTGAAAGCTCGCGCTAGATTTCAGGAGGCAGCGCCACTTTCAGCCTTCCGGTAGAACTCGATGTAAATCCGTCCCGCATCGGTGAAGACGACGTGATGCGGAACTTCGGCCTCTATCACGATCGTCTCACCGGCGCGCGCCCGCCGCTCGCCCCGGTAAGGCGGTTCGAGCTGAAAGAGCACTTCGCCCTCAAGGACGTGCAGCAATCCCCATGTGCCAGCTTTCGTCGAATGCGCGGACTGGAGACGGGCAGGCAGTGTCTCGGGAGTAAACTCCGGCGAGCGCCCATAGGCTTCGAAACCGGCCGGTATGTGCAAGGGAATCGTCATCATATTGCCAATCCGAGCGTCGCTCTGCTTGTGTTTGTATCGTCTCTCGTCATGCGGCGCCCTGTCGCTCCGTCGCGACCCACTTGAGAATGGTCTGCACGGCCGTCAATCCAGGATCATCCGCTTTGCGGATGACCGTGAGCATCTGGAACCATAGATCGTCGTCGGCACTATCGATGAATGCCCGGACCGCGCCTGCGACAAAATCCGCGGTCGTCATCGATGCGTCGGCCGCGCGCATCTCGATGGCAATCGCCAGATCGGGGTCCAGCGTATCCAGCACTTGTGCTGCCAGCTCCGGCCGATCCAGTTGAGCAATGAGGGCTCCGAGCATCTGCGTTCCTTCAAGACATAGGCGGCTATACCTGGCGCCAAACTCATTCGATACCTGACGGATGATTACGTGAAGATCATCACAGCTACCATCCCAATGACGATCAGGACGAGACCGCCAACCAGCATCGGCAGGAGCGTGGTCGCCGAAGCCGTCTCCGTGTCCTGCTCCTCGCGACGCCGGTTCTGCTTGTTACCGTTGTCGTCAGCCATTGCGTCCTCTTTCCGCGCCGCCTCGGGTTCCGACATCACCTGTCATCGGACTCAGTCGATGCAGCAATCCGTTGAACTTGCCCCATCGCTCCGCATTCTCCTGGCGCAATGCGGCACAGGCGCGTGCTGCGAGGCGGCATGCTGCTTCGGACTGACCTGCGGCAGCCAGGGCCTGAAGGCTCGTGCGCAGGATCTCGCACAGCTCATCGTCTATCGACGAGGAAGTCTTCTCGGCTTCCGTTCGGCTGTCATGGCTCACCATCCCCCTCCATCGGAGATGCCGAGGTGGCGTTTCGCCTCGGCGCTCATCATCTCCGGGGTCCATGGTGGCTCATAGGTGAGCTTCACATCGACAAATTCGATGC
>CAYOYT010000008.1:8050-8910 GCA_964408245.1 uncultured Dongia sp.
TGGGCAGTTGCCGGAGCATCAACGGCTGGCGCTACCGACCATGCTGCGTCCCGCGCGCCATCCTTGAGATAGTTCGTTGCCGGGCAGCCGCGTGTCGTCGTTGTCATGGTGATATTGGCGACGCCGCCATCTTCAATCGCGACATTATAGACCAGGCCGAGGTCAACGATATTATAGCCAAGCTCTGGATCGATCACGAGCCGCAGCGCTTCCTTGACGGTTGCGGCGATACTCGTTTCTGCCGAACCCATGCCTTCGGTGGACCCGACGGAATCGAGAACCACCGGCGCCCCCGACATGAAGTGTTCCATGATGACGCCGAGCAGCGCGGGCTTCAGATGCTGCCAGTCGCCGCCGCGCTTCGTGATGGTGATGGAGTCGGCCCCAAAGGATAGCGCCGTAACACCTTCGACGTTGAACAGCCTGACGGCAAGCGGGGATCGGGCGGCCGCCTTCCGATCGGAGATTTGCAGCGTTCCTTGTGCCATGACCTGGCGGCCGAGCAGGAATTTGAGGCTTGCCGGGTCTGCCGTCGCTTCGGTCTGAATGAACATGTCGCGGTCTCCCGAGAGGTCGTGGAGCTCAGGCGGCGACGGGCGGCGGTGCGCCGCGAGCTTCCCCGATACGCACAAGGATTGTGTAGGTGGTGCCGTCAGGCTCAAAACCTCCGTTCCACGCGTGTCCGCGCTTAGCGAGTTCCGGAAGCAGGAATATTGGCTCGCGGCAAAGAAGCGCCGACAGCACCTCACCGGGCGCCATCTCCTCCGTTGCCGCCAGTATCCTGACCATCGGCTCCGGCGGATCGAGGTCACGATTGTCCATGTGTCGAAGTGGTTCCGGCCACGTGCCCTGGTCTTCGG
>CAYOYT010000008.1:8925-10068 GCA_964408245.1 uncultured Dongia sp.
CGTAACCGACGGCGAGAACAGAACTTCCCAGTCCCCATCGCCCAGTTCTCGCATTTCGTGTTCGAACCCTTTGGAGCCGAGGACACTCAACAAGGGCACTGGCTTGAATGTCGCAAGCAGGCGCAGCCCTTGGCCGGGTTTGAGAGCGTTGACAGCGTCCATGATCTCGCCGAACGGCTCACCACCGGCACGCAGGGTCGGACGTACGTCGACGTCAACAAAAGATATCGTCATGATTCCTCCAGTGATCTAGTCATGTTGCACCGAGCAAAGCAGCAACCGCGGCACGCTTACGCCTGGCGGCAGGCGCATGGTGATACTGACGTCGACGAGCCGGCGGATTCGCACTAATTGAACGATGATGCCGAGGCTGGCGATGAGCATCAGACCGGCGCAGGTCTGGAACGCCAACGGCGTTTCGAGCAACAATGCGGCGGTCGCGGTCCACACGGCGAGGAAATAGAGCAGGAACCACCTGCTGGCTCGGCGTTCGACCGCCAGGTCCTGCACGCGCGGCGTTACCGTCTTGCCGAGGACCGGCCCATAACACTCGAGCCAGGTCAGGAAGGCGGCGATTTTGTAAAGCTTGGCCAATCCCAAGCCTGACAGCCACCCGAACGCGACCAGAAAAACGACAGCAGCAGCATGCTGCGCCAGGATGCCGCGAGCGGCCAGCACGACGATCAGGAACACGCTCGCGGCGAGGCCGGCCATCGCAAAAGCCGCCATCCGGCCGTTCAATTCGATCATGCGGCGTTTTCGCACACGATAGAGATGCAGGATGTCGGCGCCGTAGAGAAGAAGCGCGCACAGGCCGAGCAACCCGGCTGCGAACAAGACCAGCGTCAGACTTGCCGCGAGACAGATCGCCGTCACGCCACCGACGATGGCGACTGCAAGCGCCGCCGTCCCGCAATAAAAGCCCGCACGCGAACGCGGCCCACCAAGTTCGGGGGCGAGCATGAACATCGCAAGAAGGCGATATGTGACCCCCATAGCGGTGAAAGTCAGCCAGCCGCCGAGACCGGCGATGGCGTGCAGCGGCACACCGCTGGCGACAACGTCGACAAGATGCGGGTTGTCGGTGACCCCGCCTAGCACCAGGGTAAAAATGATCCCGAATGTGACGGTCGCAGCAATGCT
>CAYOYT010000008.1:10078-18588 GCA_964408245.1 uncultured Dongia sp.
AATGGACGGGCAGTCCAGAGCGTGCGCCCCAGATTCCACAAGACAAGGCCAAAGCCGATGGCCAGCAGGGCAGCAGCCGTCGGAAAGAAGGCAAACGTGATGGAGACGATACCGCCCATCTGCAGGAAGCCGAGAAGCAGCGCTGCAAGTCCCGTCACCAGGCAGGCGAGCGTCGGCAGCGGCAGCGAGTCGCTGTAGAGGGGGCGCGCCACCAACACTGGGACGAACTGGAATAGCGCTCCGCACATGAGCAGGCTGAGCCAGCCCAACGCGACCAAATGCACGAGCACAAGTGTCTGAGCGGATTCGACCGGTGCGCCCGGATAGCCGTACCCGAGCGTCATCAACAGCTCGGCGACGACGAGCGCGATCAGCGCAGCCGCGAAGTAGGACATTGTCCAGCGGGAGAGCGTTGCGCCGAGCACGTTTCCATTCCTTCCGTGCGGGAGCGATGCCGGCCTTTGAGCTTGCCGGCACCGATGTCTGGTAAACTCAAGCCGCTTTCAGCAGGCGTCCGATCTCCACACGCCAGACCTGCGGACCCTGTTCCAGATAGGTCCAGGAGAACTGTTGCGGATGCTCGGCCTCAAGCTGGTAGTAGAGCGGCTTCGGGTCGTGATCATTGACCAGGACGAACGAACCGCCCGGTGCGAGCTGGCCCACAAGCTCAAAGATTTTCGCGTGCCGCTGCGCTGGCACAAGGCTTCGAACATCGATTTCGCTGGTGGCCGAAGCCGATTGGGTCTGAGGCATGATGTAACTGCTCCTTTGGTCGCATCAGCGCCATCGGCAGCGACGGGATCGCGATTGATCCGGTCCATGGCCCTCATTCTGCGGCGCTTCGGAGTGTACGTTTGCTCGTAAAACATATATTGTCAATATATCTTTTACGAGCCGGCTTGAGGCCATGCCGGCGGTGATCCACGCATTCTTGCAAAAGATATCTTCTAAGGTCATCTTTGCGATCATTTGGATTCGTCGGAGCGTAGGAAACAAGCAGATGCGATTGACCAATTTCTCCGACTATGCGCTGCGCGTGCTGATGTATGCGGCAGCGAAAGAGGATCGGCTGATCACGATCGAGGAAACGGCAGAGGTCTACGATATCTCTCGCGCCCATCTGATGAAGGTCGTCAATCAACTAACCCGTGCAGGATACCTGAAGGCGGTACGTGGCCGATCAGGTGGACTGGCGCTTGCCAAGCGCCCTGCAGGCATCAATCTCGGCGATGTCCTGCGCACCACGGAGCCGGATTTCGCGCTGGTCGAATGCTTCACCAAAGACAATCGCTGTGTGCTGACGCCACGCTGCCGGCTACGGGGCGTTCTGCATGAAGCTTTGGCGGCGTTCACCGGAACGTTCGACCGTTACACGCTCGCCGACCTCATCCTCAGTCCGGAGGACTTTGGTCTCCAGCCGGCTGCCTGAGAGCGACCGAACCATCTGGCAGCGCGTTCGATAAGACTTGGCGGTGCGCCAGTCGACCATCGATTTTGCGACGCCGTCGCCAATCTAGAAACAAAGCCTTCTGCACCGCGGCGATTTTGCCCTTGCGGTTTCTCCTAAAAGATATATTGTAGATGTATCTTATAGGAGGCGACTATGCTGCTTGAGATTGAAGCGGTCGCGGAAAGCGCACTCGACGGCGCGACGTTGAGCCGCGACACGGCATCACCACAGAGCGCACTAAGGGAAGGCTCACGCAAAAGAGCGACGCCATCTTCTTCTCGAATGGCGGTTCCAGAGCTGACATTTTTCATTGTCGCGGCGTTTCGACGTCATCCGCATATCAACAATGTACTGACGCATATCTCCGGTGGCAGTTGGAGCCGTATCGAAGACGCGCTGCAGGTGATCGTCGATCCCGATGCGAGCGGTCGCGATCTCTCGCCACTGGCGTGCAACATCATCGACCTGATCTGCGCGGATCGCGGTGTTACCGGCCGAATCGTCAAACCCTATTATCGAGAGTTGTTGGGTGGGGCGCTGGGCGAGACCGTGGCAACGCGTCTGATCGCTCACGTCACCTACCTCTTCGTCGAAAGCGAAGCCGTGGCGTGCCAGATCGCGCCGCCGCGCCCCGCAATCGCGGCCATATCTTCGAGCAGTGGGGTAGATGGATGACCCCGATCGCCGCAACGGAACGTGTCATCGACGTCAAGGAGATCGATCCGCGACATCGCCACACGATCATTCAGCAATTGTTCGCCCATCTGGCGCCGGGAGCAAGCCTTCAACTCGTCGTAGATCACGATCCGAAGCCGTTGCGCTTCCAACTTGAGGCGAAATACGGCGCCCACTGTCAATGGACCTATCTGGAACAAGGTCCGGACAACTGGCGGGTGCGGCTGCAACTGCCGACGAATGCGGGAGACTGAGAATGCTTGGATGGCTCATGAGACAATCGAGCGTCCCACCACGGACTGCGAACGATCTGCATGGGACTGCGCTGTCGTCGACGCGCGCAGAGCGTCTCGAAATGCTGTTTGCCGCTGCCAGCTTGGGGATCGAGGGATGCCCGTCATGGATTATCGAGGCCCTCGAAGCCAACGAGAGAGCGGATCGGGAGTTGTGCGCCGAAGAAAGGAGCAGACCATGTTGAGCAATTCTCATGATTTCGTCCGCCCGAAGGACGACGCTGAACGTATCTATCTCGAGTCGCTCGTTCGCGAGGACTACGATCGATGCCATCCCGGCGAGACATTCGACGACATGAAGCAACGCATCCCGTTCTCCAAGGAGGATCGAGGACTGTATCGCGACTGGCTCGCCGTCGCCGCGGCTCGCGACGCGGCGCTCAGCGCAGAACGCCTGCCATTGATCGCCGCCTAATGACGGTAACGGTCCTCACCAATCCGCCGTCGCCGGTGGACGGCGCGTCCGACCATGAGCCAGCGGCAACGACGACACATGAAGGTGGTCCAGCGCGGCGCGCACGCATCACGCGCGAGATCATGGAGAAGACCGGTATCGATGAAGCGATGATCGAACGTCTCGTGCGAAGGTTCTATCGGCAGGTGCAGGCAGATCTGCTCCTTGGACCTGTCTTCGCGCCGAGAATTGCCGACTGGGAACAGCATATCGTCAAACTCTGCGCATTCTGGTCATCGGTTGCGCTGATGTCCGGCCGATATCATGGCCAGCCGATGCAAGTGCACGTCGATCTTCCTGTTGATGTGGCTCATTTCGATCGCTGGATCGCGTTGTTCGAAAACACCGCCAACGAGATTTGTCCGCCCGCCGCGGCACAACACTTCATCGAACGTGCGCGGCGCATCGCCGATAGCATCGAAATGGCGATGGCGGGTCGCAACGGAAAAATCCAGAGCCCTCGTTTCGCTGCTACCCGACAGACCTGAGGCCGGTCATGACGGCGACACACGCACTCGAATAATTCCCTAGATATCGGCTCCAGCGGCGATGCGGGCCAGTTTGTCTGGCGCGAGAATGACGACACGCTGCCGCCCATTCCTCACAAGACCAAGTTTCTGCCAGCCACTTAATGCCCGGCTGATC
The DNA here is from genome assembly GCA_964408245.1 of uncultured Dongia sp. Lineage (GTDB taxonomy): Bacteria > Pseudomonadota > Alphaproteobacteria > Dongiales > Dongiaceae > Dongia. Next base: position 13,596 of record CAYOYT010000008.1, read on the forward strand.
GTGAAGTAAGTGACGCCGGCCATTTCGGCTAGGTCGTCCCGCGTCACCGGGAACTCGATCTGAATGCCGTCGTCGATCTTGGTGCCGGCTTGTTCAGCCAGCCGCAGGAGTGCCGCCGCGATGCGCTGTTCGACCCGCTTGCCCGTCATCGCCACGACCCGCTCAACCATCTCTTTTGCGCGGTTGCCGACAATGCGCAGGGAATTTTCGGTGAGGATCGGATGACGTCCCATCATCTCGAGAAAATGGGGTGCGGCCCAGGCCAGCACGGTTGTATCCTCAATCGTCGTAGCCGTTGCCGGATACGGAATTTGCTGGAATACGGCAACGCAGCCGATCAATTCGCCCGCTCCCAGGATGCGAAGCGTCGTTTGTGCTCCTTGTTGGTCGATTTGCGTTACTTTTACCAAGCCACTGGCGATCTGCAGCAGATGATCCGGCGGATCGCCCTGGTGAAATACAACTGCGCCTTTCGGCACCTGCCGCGACGAAGCGGCCTCCAACAACGAGGTCGTAACTTCGTGCGTCAGATCTGCAAAAAGAGGACTTTCGCTGGCTGTCTTCTGGAGTGCTTGAGAGATCACGATGGTATCCAATTGCTTCGATTCTGGGTCTCGCGCCGAATTCCAGCACTCTAGATGCATCGCTTTCGCCTGCAATAGTATTCGTTCCCAACGGCCTGACACTGCCAGAGACGGGCCGGCACGGTCGTTCCGTGTGAGGGCGTCCAAACCAATTTTGCGAGGCGAAGTAGCTTGCGCCCGCGCAAAGGCTGGCGGCGTTGCGGTGATATGCTGCAAAGGCCAGAGGCTCTGAAGGAGGCGTCCATGAAACGAATAGCCGTGGTGAAGGGAGCGCCAAGCGCAGTCATTCAAAATCTGTTCCGGGAACTCGCAGAGCGTTGGCAATCCGATATTCGCATCGCCGGCGTCGTCGAGGAGCCACACGGTCTTGCGGACCGGAGATGCAATGCCGGGTATTTGCGCAGCATCACCAGCGGCACCCTCTATCCGATCTTCCAGGACCTGGGTCCCGGCGCCGAAGCTTGTCATTTAGAAGGGACAGGCGCCATCTCGGCAACCGAAGCGATCGAACAGGACATCGCCACCGGCTGCGATCTCGTCATGCTGAGCAAGTTCGGCAAGCTCGAAGCGTCGCGCGAGGGCCTCAGTGGAGTGTTTGTTGCCGCCATCGATGCCGGATTGCCAGTCCTCACTTCAGTGTCACCCGCATTCGAGCAGGCGTGGGAAGCATTTGCCGCGCCTCTGTTCCACGTTCTACCGGCTGATCCGAACGAGATTGAAAGATGGCGCCAAGCCATATTCGACGGTACAGCTATGAGCCGATCCTTGCAGTCCTGATCCGATCGGCTTGCGATCGAGCTTCGGGTCGCCGTCCGAGCCCCTGTGTCGAGCAAGACAGCGCTGCCGATATACGCCGTGATCGATCATTTACTGCACGAGGGGCGTCTGCGTGCCGCCGAGATCTACGCCTAAGAGTTTCGCCTGGCCGGCGAGCACGCTGACATATTGTCGAACGGCCTTTTCCTCGACCTTTGAACGCAGTCGCTCGGCGATCTGTCCGCTGACGGTCTCATAGGGTAATTTCTTGCCTGGGATACTTCGATCGACGGCCACGATGTGGAACCCATAACGTGTCTTGACCAGGTCGCGGAGAACCCCCGACACACCAAACTTGAAAAGAACCTGTTCAAACTCAGGCACGGTGTCGCCGCGACCGATCTGCCCCAAATTGCCGCCCTGTTGTCCTGATGGGCAGTTCGAAAGCTCACGCGCCAAAGCGTCGAAACGGTCGGGCTCGCGAAGCAATTGGTTCAGCGTGTCTTCGGCACGGGCGCGAATTTCGGGGATGCGCACCTGCGGCGTGACCTGAAACAGGATGTGACGGGCATGCACGAGATCGCCACTCTGAAACTCGCGTGGATGCCCGTCGTAGTAGCGGCGGCATTCGTCCTCTGTGGGTGAAGGTGTTGTAACCTCGCGCTCGAGCAGCGTTTCGATCGCCGCATCGATCATCGCTTCTTCACTTGCTGTCTCTGCAAGCAGGTCAACGGCGATCGCACGTTGCCGCAGAAGCTCGCGCGCCGCGGCGAATTCACTAGAACTCTCTGGTTCGACCGCGATTTCGACGCCGTTGACCGAGACTGTCACGAGCGTACGGGCTCCTTCGCCCGCGTCTTCGGCGTGCGCACGATCTGGTAAGGCCGGAACAGATAGGCCAGCGCACCGCCGCCGCTCCAGATATGGATCATGCGCGTGAACGGCGAAACGAAGAACAACGTGAAGCCCAGGAGGATATGCAATTTGTAGGTAAGCGGTACATCGACCATCAGGGCCGCAGCATTGCCATCGAGCGTGACGATCCCCTTGACGTAGCTCGTCAACGTTTCGAACAGTCCTCCATCCATGTGGAAGGCGGACAGTGGCACGGTGAGCAGGCCGAGCAGAAGCTGCAACCACAGCATCAGGGTGATTGCGATATCCCATTTGCGGCTGTTGAGCCGGATGCGCGGATCGGCCAGCCGCCGGTAGATGAGGATCGAAAGCCCAACGATGGCAGTGAGCCCCGCGATGCCGCCCACCACCATGGCGAGGAGTTGGTGCGCGACAGGATCAAGCGCCCAGTCCACCGCCCAGTGCGGCGCGAGGAAGCCGGCGAAATGGCCGAGGATGACGACGATTACTCCGTAATGGAACAGGTTCGAGCCGAGCCGGAGCTGCCCCTTGCGCAGCATTTGAGAAGAGTCGCTCTTCCACGTATAGGGCTCACGGTCAAAGCGGATCAGGCTGCCGACCAGGAGGACGACGAGACAGATATAGGGGTAGACCCCGAACAGCAGCGTGTTCACATAAGCGTTGGACAGCATGGCAAAGTCTCCTCTAGGCGGCCGGCGCGCCGGTCGCTGGATCAGCAGATGCAGGAGATCCAAACGCGGGCTGCTCGGCCCATTCGCGATCGAGCGCTTCCATGCGCTCCTTGACGGGCGGCACCTTGTCGACCTCGATCGGGCTTTCTCCCGCGATGACAAGCAAGGCCTGCAAGACCGCCGCGTAGCGGCTTCGCCGCGCGACAAGGGATCGGCCGATTGTTCCCAATATCTGGCCGCAGTCCGCCAACATGTCCCGCGCTTCGGCGACGTCACGACAGCTCAGATATTCGAGCACGACCGGAAGATAATCCGGCAGTTCGCGCGCGGTGAGTTCGAACCCTGCCTTCTCGTAAAGCTGCTTGAGTTCGACCATAGCCTCGCCCCGATCGCGGCTTTCGCCAAGCAAGTGTTCGAACAAGTGCAGGGAGAGTGCGCGGCCCCGGTCGAAAAGATCGACATAGCGCTCCTCGACGGCCAGCAGATCGCCGTCCCCCAGTTCGTCGATCAATGCGAGGAGATCGTCGCGGCGAGGCGAATCAAGCAGCGGTGCTGCTCTGACGATGTCCGCGATTTCCGACAGCGCCTGTCGCATATCTTCCGAGGGATACGACAGAAGGGCACTGAAAGCCTTGAATAGCAGCATCCTCGCCTCCTCAGGTATCGAGCGGCCGCACGGGGTTGAGCTTGCGTCGGCCCATCTTTCCGCCAAACAGAGTCGAGTGTGGTGGCCCGAAATCGCAGCCATTGCCGAAGGTGAAGCCGCATGAGCCTTTCAGGCCGTAGGCGTCCTCGGCCTCCTCGCGGTGGCTGGTCGGAATGACGAAACGGTCCTCATAGTTGGCGATCGACAGGTAACGGTGCATATCTTCAACCTGCGCCACCGAGAGCCCAACCTGGTCGAGGACCTCCGCGCCGCCACCCTCGCCAAGCTGACGCCTGCGGAAATAGATGCGCATGGCGAGCATCCGTTCGAGCGCCGTGACGACCGGCTCTTCGGCGCCCGCCGTGAGCAGATTGGCGAGATAGCGGACGGGAATGCGCAACGAGCGGACATCAGGAATCTCTCCGTTCGTGTCGATCGCGCCCGCGTTGGCGTGCGACTGGATCGGGGACAGCGGTGGAACGTACCAGACCATCGGCAGCGTGCGATATTCGGGGTGAAGCGGGAATGCGATCTTCCAGTCGACGGCCATCTTGTAGGCCGGCGAGCGCTTGGCCGCCGCGATCCAGTTGTCGGCGATGCCGTCGGCACGGGCCTGGGCCTCGACCGCCGGATCGTTTGGATCAAGAAACAGCTTGAGCTGCGCCTCATAGAGGCCCTGCTCATCCTCGACCGCGGCGGCGGCCTCGATGCCGTCAGCGTCGTAGAGCAGCACGCCGAGATAGCGGATGCGTCCTACACACGTCTCCGAGCACACGGTGGGCTGACCTGCCTCGATGCGCGGATAACAGAAGATGCACTTCTCGGCTTTTCCCGAGGTCCAGTTGTAATAAATCTTCTTGTACGGGCAGCCAGACACGCACATGCGCCAGCCGCGACACTTGTCCTGGTCGATCAGGACGATGCCGTCTTCCTCACGCTTGTAAATCGAGCCGGACGGGCAGGAAGCAACGCAGCTCGGGTTGAGGCAATGCTCGCACAGCCGCGGCAGATACATCATGAACGTGTTTTCAAACTGACCGTAAATGTCCTTTTGCACCGCCTCAAAATTGTAATCCTTGGAGCGCTTGTCGAACTCGCCGCCGAGAATTTCCTCCCAGTTCGGCCCCCACTCGATTTTCTCCATCGGCTTGCCGGTGATCAGCGACAGCGGTCGCGCCACCGGCGAGGTCGGTAGTTCGGGTGCCTTTTGCAGATGCTCGTAATCGTATGTGAAAGGCTCGTAATAGTCGTCGATCTCCGGCAGATGCGGGTTAGCGAATATCTTGGCCAGGATCGATAGCCGTCCGCCTTGCTTTGGTACGATCTTGCCGTTCTTCTTGCGTTTCCAGCCGCCCTGCCAGCGTTCCTGGTTCTCCCAATCCTTCGGGTAGCCGATACCCGGCTTGGTCTCGACATTGTTGAACCAGGCGTATTCCATGCCCTCGCGCGAGGTCCATACC
>CAYOYT010000009.1:0-11936 GCA_964408245.1 uncultured Dongia sp.
GGTGCCACCCATGGCAATGGCGCGGTGCGCGAGTCGATCGGTTAGAGCCTTCGCGCGCGCAGTTTCTTCGGCGTCATCTGGATTGAGAATGATACAAAGATGGAAATTGCCGTCGCCGACATGACCGACGAGCGGCGTCAGCAGGCCAGAGCGCGCGACATCTTCCTTGGTTTCGAGAATGCAATCGGCAAGGCGTGAGATTGGCACGCAAACATCGGTCGGCCAGCCTTTGGCGCCAGGACGAAGTGCTAAACCTGCATAAAATGCATCATGTCTAGCCTGCCACATCTTGGTGCGGTCCTCGGGTTTCGAGGTCGAGTTGAAATCGCTCATGCCGAATTCCGCACCGATCTCGTTCACTAAGGCTGATTGCTCAGCGACACCGGTCTCTGTGCCATGAAATTCGAAGAATAAGGTCGGGCGCACCGCGAATGAGAGCTTCGAGTATTTGTTAATGGCATCGATTTGCACCTCATCGAGGAGTTCAATGCGCGCCACTGGAATGCCGGCCTGGATCACGCGGATGACTGTGTTCACAGCCGCACTGATATCGGGAAAATTCGCGACCGCCGCCGCCATCGCCTCCGGCACGCCGTAAAGGCGAAGGCGGATTTCCGTGATAATGCCGAGCGTGCCTTCGGAGCCCACGAAGAGGCGCGTGAGATCGTAGCCAGCCGCCGATTTGCGTGAGCGCCCGCCGGTCTGAATAATTCGGCCGTCAGCCAGAACCACGGTGAGTCCCAAGACATTTTCACGCATGGTGCCGTAGCGTACGGCATTGGTGCCCGAAGCGCGCGTTGCGGTCATGCCGCCGATAGTGGCGTCGGCCCCGGGATCAATCGGAAAGAACAACCCCTGATCCTTGATGTAGGCGTTGAGCGCCTTCCGGGTGACGCCGGCTTGGACCTTGATGTCGAGATCGTCTCCATTGACCTCGATTACCTTATTCATGCGGCCCATATCGATACTGATGCCGCCCTCGAGCGCCGCCACATGACCTTCGAGCGACGTGCCGACGCCGAAAGGAATAAGGGGCGCGCCGAATTCAGCGGCAATTTTGGCAATATCTGCAACCTCTTCGGTTGATTCTGGGAAGACAACAACGTCCGGCGCATGGGTCTCATGATAAGATTCATCATGACCGTGCCGGTCGCAGATGCCGGGATTGGTCGAGATCTGATCGGTTTTCAGACTCTTTCGCAGTGCTTCGACAAGACCGGTGACGTTGAGATGGCGTTGAACGCGCTTGGCGGCTGCTGTCATGGGTTTGATCCTTGAATCTGTCGCCTTCATCCGTGCGGAACACCAGAACGCGGCAGGAAAAAGCCTAGCACAGCTCAAATCGTGGCAGCTCCAGAATATGCGATGAGACCGCCACGAAAATGGCTGAACTAATCTGTACCATACCCACCACCGCCTGGGGTCTCGATAAGAAAGACGTCGCCGGGCTGCATTTCGGCACCATCGGTGCCTTTCAGCACCTCGACCTTACCGTCCTTGCGGATGACGCTGTTCCTACCCACAGCACCTTCGCTGCCACCGCCGAGGCCATAAGGTGCCACGCGACGATGGCCGGAGAGAATGCCGGCGGTCATCGCTTCCAGGAAACGCATACGGCGCACAACGCCGTCGCCACCTTTGTGTTTGCCAGCACCGCCACTGCCCTGGCGAATGTGAAAATCCTCGAGCAAGACAGGAAAGCGAAATTCGAGCACTTCTGGGTCGGTGAGCCGCGAGTTCGTCATATGCGTCTGCACCGCATCAGTGCCATCAAAATCGGCACCCGCACCAGAACCACCGGCGATAGTTTCGTAATACTGATGGCGGTGGTTGCCAAAGGTGAAATTGTTCATCGTGCCTTGCGCCGCCGCCATTACGTTCATAGCGCCATAAAGCGCGTCCGTAATGCATTGCGAGGTTTCGACATTGCCTGCCACCACGGCCGCCGGATAGCATGGGCGCAACATGCAGCCGTCGGGAATAATGACGTCGAGCGGATCGAGACAGCCTTGGTTCATCGGAATCTCATCGTCGATCAGCGTGCGAAAGACATAGAGCACCGCCGCTTTGGCGACCGCCGAGGGTGCGTTGAAATTGGTGCTGAGCTGCGCCGAGGTACCTGTGAAGTCGACCTTGGCGCGGCGTGCCTTTCGATCCACCGTGACGGCAACCTTGATTACCGCACCATCATCCATCTCATAGGCGAAGCTACCATCCTTAAGACGGTCGAGCACACGGCGGACCTGCTCGGCGGCATTGGCCTTTACATGATCCATATAGGCCTCGACCATGTCGAGACCGAACTGGCCGACCATGCGGTGAAGCTCCTGCACGCCCTTTTCATTGGCGGCGATCTGAGCCCCGAGATCGGCGATGTTTTGGTCAGGGTTGCGCGCTGGATACTTGCCGGAGACAAGCAGGGACCGCATCTCACGTTCGCGCATGACGCCCTTGTCGACTAGCTTCACATTGTCGATGAGGATGCCTTCCTCCTCAACATTCCGGCTGTAAGGCGGCATCGAACCAGGGGTGAGGCCGCCGATATCAGCGTGATGGCCGCGGCTCGCGACATAGAAGAGGATGCCTTTTCCGTCCGCGTCGAAGACTGGTGTGACCACCGTGATATCGGGGAGATGCGTGCCACCATTATAGGGCGCGTTCAGCACATAAACGTCACCTAGTTGCATGTCGGTGCCGCCATCTCGTTTGCGATGCGCGCGGATGACGCTCTCGACGCTCTCGCCCATCGAGCCCAGGTGTACCGGCATGTGCGGTGCGTTGGCGATCAGCTGGCCGAGGCGGTCGAAGATGGCGCAGGAGAAATCGAGCCGCTCTTTGATATTAACCGAATGGCTGGTCTTCTCCAGCGTCGAGCCCATCTGCTCGGCAATCGACATGAAAAGATTGTTGAAGATTTCAAGCATGACCGGATCGACATCGGTGCCTACCGCGTGCTTGCGCACGGCCACGACGGAGCGTTCCATCACAAGATGGCCGCGATCGTTCAATGTCGCCCGCCAGTAGGGCTCGACGATATTCGTCGAGATTCGTTCGAGAATAATGGCGGGACCGTCTATTTTCTGCCCCACCCGTAATGTCGCGCGCTCGTAAACGGGTGCCGTCAGCCGTTCGCCATAGGCCCAGAAAGGTACGTTTGTGAGCGCATTCGCCTCTTGATCATTGGCGGGCAACAATGGATCGCTCACCTCCTCGGTTTTGCCAATTGCTTCGACTGAAATAGAATCGACGATGAGCGCCTTCTGCGGCACGATGAAGCCATAGCGCTGTCGATGCGCTTCCTCGAAGCCCACCTTGATCTGGTCGGCGGCACCAAAATCGGCGACCAGCGAGGCGTCGGTACCGGCATATTTCACATGCACCTGGCGGCGGATATCTATCTGGTCGGCGGCAATACCCTGGTTTGAAATCTCAATCCGCACCTCTTGCGCCATGATATCGAGTTCGGGCGCCAGCCCGGCCGCCAAATGCTGGTCGAGTGTCGCCTCCACAGTTTTGTGACGGATGGCGCGGATATCGGCGAGGCCCATGCCATAGGCGGAGAGTACGCCAGCCAGCGGATGCAGGAAAATCTTCGTCATGCCCAGTGCATCGGCCACACGGCAGGCGTGCTGACCACCGGCACCGCCGAAACAGGTGAGGACATATTTGCTGACGTCATAACCGCGCTGGATCGATACTTCCTTGATGGCATTGGCCATGTTGGCAATGGCAATATCGAGAAAGCCTTCGGCAACGACTTCTGATTTCGAGGTCTTTCCGGTTGCCTGGGCGATGTCGACAGCTAGCTCCGCAAACTTCTTGTGCACCATCTCACGATCGAGCGCCTGGTCACCGCTTGGACCGAACACCTTGGGGAAATAATCGGGATGGAGCCGGCCCATCATCACGTTGCAATCGGTGACGGTGAGCGGTCCACCGCGGCGATAGGAGGCGGGGCCTGGATTGGCGCCGGCGGAATTCGGACCCACTCTGTAACGCGATCCATCGAAATGCAGGATCGAGCCACCGCCTGCCGCCACAGTATGAATCAACATCATCGGGGCACGCATGCGCACGCCCGCCACCTGCGCCTCGTAAGAGCGCTCGAATTCGCCGTTGAAGTGGGAGACATCGGTCGATGTGCCACCCATGTCGAAACCGATGATTTGGGTAAAACCAGCCTGTTTAGCCGTCTCCACCGCGCCGACAATGCCGCCTGCGGGGCCGGAAAGGATGCTATCCTTTCCTTGAAAGGTTGCAGAGTCTGTCAGACCACCATTCGATTGCATGAACATGAGGCGCGTTGTCTTATTGCCAATCTCGCCCGCAACCTGATCGACATAACGCCTGAGGATCGGCGAGAGATAGGCATCGACCACAGTCGTGTCGCCGCGACTCACCAACTTCATCAGCGGCGAAACTTCGTGACTGACCGAGATTTGCGTGAAGCCGATCTGCAGTGACAATTGCTTCAAGGCCTGCTCATGAGCTTGATAGCGGAAGCCGTGCATCAAAAGAATCGCAATAGAACGGTAGCCTTTGGCATAGGCCAGCTTGAAATCGGCATGCGCCTTGGCGAGATCGAGGGGTTTGAGAATCTGACCGCCGGCATCGACTCGCTCGTCGATCTCTATCACGTCGCGATGAAGAAGCCGGGGCAGATCGATGCGTCGCGCAAATATCTTGGGGCGGTTCTGATACGCGATGCGAAGCGCGTCCTTAAAGCCCTTGGTCACCGCGAGTACCACTGCCTCGCCCTTGCGCTCAAGGAGCGCGTTGGTGGCGACGGTGGTGCCCATTTTTATAGCTGCGACGTTGCTGGGAAGTGCCGCGCCCGGTTTGAGGTTTAGGATGGCACGGATGCCGGCGATCGCTGCATCCTGATAGCGTTCCGGATTCTCAGAGAGCAGCTTGTGCGTGATCAACCGCCCATCGGGTGCTTTCGCCACAATATCGGTGAATGTACCGCCGCGATCGATCCAAAACTGCCAGGTCACGATTCTTTGTCCGCCTCAATTTTATGCGTCACCCTCGGGCTCGACCCAGGGATGACGGTAGGTCGAAACTACCTTGTTACCAGCTCGGTGCCGCGCTTCGATAATACGCGGCAGCCGGTCTCGGTCACAACGACAGTCTGGCCGGAGGTCATGGCAAGACCGCGCTCACTGTCGAAGATGATGAGGTGAATGAAAAATACCTGATTGGGTGCCGCGACCTCTGAATTGCCGTGGTAGAACATTGGATAATCCATCCAGTTCGGTGCAAAAGTGGTCCCGAGACTGTAGCCGGTCGCATTCATCCGATAGGCATTGTAACCGGCGGCATCGAGGACCTTGGCATGTGCATCGAATACCTCGCCAATGGGGCGACCGGGAATGAGTGCCGCCTTGCAGGCTTCAAGCGCATCGATGGCAACTTTGTGCATTTCGATTTGGCGCGGTGGCACTTGGCCTATCGGAATCGTGCGCATTAAGGCAGAATGATAGTGGCGAAAAACACCGGCGAATTCGAGTGTGAGTTGATCATTCTGCGCGAGCGTTCGCCGGCCGGAATGATAACGGCACAGCAACGCCTCAGGCCCCGAGCCGATAATAAATTCATTGGCCGGATCGTCACCGTCATTGCGGATGATAATGCTTTGCATGGCAGCAAGAATCTCTGCGCCCGAGACACCAGGAGCAGTCAGTCGATGCGCTTCGTCGAGCGCTAAGTCGGCAAGATGCGCCGCCTTTTCAACATAGGCAATCTCGCTTGCCGATTTCATAAGACGCTGCTTGGAGACAGTGTCACTGGCATCGACCAGAGTCGCGAAACCTTCGAAGGCTGCCGCCACTTGCATACCGTTCTTGGCAGTCAAGCCATAAGCATCCCATTCGATACCGAGCTTTTTGCCTGCCAGGCCCCAGGCTTTGAGCATATCGCGCAGTTCGGCCGAGGGGTTAGACTTAGGTCCGTCGACCCAGACGCGGATATCGACGATGTCGGAGGTGAGCTGCGCCTGCCGGAGATCCGGCGCGCGCGTCAGCAGGAACTGGCGACCGTCGGCGCCGAGATAATAGCATTGGAAGAATACGTAGCCGAATGTGTCGTAGCCGGAGAGATAATACATGCTTTCCTGCCGAAACATGAGCAGGCCCGAAAGACCACGCGCTTCGAGAGCGGCAATGGTGACCTTGCGTCGGGCCGCGAATTCGGCACGGGTGAAGTGCATCGACATGAGGTGAAACTCCGGCTAACAGCCATGGGCTTGATTAATTGTATAATCTACAACATGCAGCGATGAACGGGGCCGAATCCAACCTGTCATTTCTGTAAGTCATCGATCGAGACGGAAATTGTTCTAAAGCAGCGTGGCTGGGAAACCGGGAGCGCGAAGATCCGTCTTCAACGCGTCTTCGAGCAATTTGACGATCATCGGTGATTCGGCTTTGCCACCATAGACAGCCTTTGCTTCCACATAAGTCTGATTGGTGATCGAGGCCAGTTCCAGCGGTACACCGAATTCGCGGCCGAAATTCAGGGCGAAACTCAGATCCTTCAACGCGAGGTCCATGGAAAAACCGATATCGTAGGAACCATTGAGGATAAGCTGACCTTCAGTTTCGTGAACGAAGGAATTGCCCGAGGAGGCCGCGATCGCCTGATAGGCCTGGGAGAGGTCGAGGCCACCGCGTTTGGCCAGCATCAAGGCCTCACCCGCTGCCTTTAAGTGAATGAAAGCCAACATGTTGGTGATGACTTTGATCACCGCGGCCGAGCCCAGCGGCCCCATGTGGAAGATCTGGCGGCCCATTTTTGCCAAGGCCGGCTGATGAATGTCGAACATATCCTTGTCACCACCGGCCAGCACGGTGACGTCACCAGTTGCCGCGAGATGGATGCCACCAGTGATGGGCGATTCCATGGTTCGCACACCATGCTGCTTTGCCATATCCGCAAAGCGTAGGATCTCGTCGCGCCCTAATGTACCCATCTCAATCCAGTGGGCACCTTCATCGAGACCCGCAAGGATGCCGTCCTTATCCGCCAACACTTCCTGCGTAGCGCCGGGCGAAGGCAGGCAGGTGATCACAGTATCGACTTGCTCGGCAAGAGCGCGCGGGGATTCAGCCCATTTGGCGCCAAGGGCCAGCACGGGCTTCCCCGCCTCCTGACGGAGATCGTGAACAATGAGGGGAAAACCACCGCGCTGCAAGTTGCCAGCCAAATGCTGTCCGATATGACCGAGACCGATAAAGCCATAGCGCATGCGGTTCTCCCTGTTTTCTCGTCGTCATCATCCCTACCATCGGCGAATGCCGACATTTGTCGTCTGGCGCGGGTGACGCAGTCTATTGAATCACCCGATTCGTCATCTCCAGATGCAGGTTCTTGCCGGTATAGGGATGAGCCTTGGCGACCTCCTCGTCGAGCTCAATACCCAAGCCAGGCTCGGTCGGCGGGATGACATATCCCGCATCCCATTGCACCGGCTTCTTCAGAATCTTGCTATGGAAACCACCCCAACTCTCGATGCTTTCGAGAATGAGGAAATTTGGGCTCGCCGCCGCGAGGTGGATATTGGCCATACCGATGACCGGACCCGCGTAGAGATGCGGTGCTATCTGCGCATAATAGGCTTCGGCCATGCTCGTGATTTTCTTGGCTTCCAGTAAGCCACCGACCCGACCTATCTGCATCTGCAGGATTGAGGCCGCACGCTGTTCCAGCACACGGGCAAACTCGTATTTCGTCACCAATCGCTCGCCGGTTGCGATTGGAATCTTTGTGCCGCGCGCCACCAAGGCCATTTCTTCAGGCCTTTCTGGGGGTGTCGGTTCTTCGAACCAGAGCGGCTGATATTTCTCGATACGCTGAGCCAAGCGAATGGCACCAGCAGTGGTAAACTGGCCATGCGTGCCGAAGAGAAGATCGGCCTTCGACCCCACCGCCTCCCGAATGAGCTTGCAAAACGTCTCACAGAGATCCATCGATTCCAGCGACGGCTGCCGGGGATCGAAAGGCGAATATGGCGCAGCCGGGTCGAATTTGATGCCGGTGAAGCCCATTTTCACATAATGCGCGGCACGTTCAGCGGAGGCTTCCGGATTCCAATAGATGGAACTGTCCTGGCCCTTCGCGACATCTGGATAAATATAGGTATAAGAACGCAAACGCTCATGCACCTTGCCACCGAGTAATTCATAAACGGGTTTGCCCGTCGCCTTGCCCTTGATGTCCCAGAGAGCGATCTCCATGGCCGAGAGCACGCTCATTGCCGTAACGTCAGGGCGCAGCGTGTAGCCGGATCCGTAAGCAAGGCGCCACAATTTTTCGATATGAAACGGGTCCATCCCCTCAACATACCGCTGATACATATCCTCGATAGCGGCGACCATCGTCTTCGGACCGAAGGCCGTGCCATATACCTCGCCAAGACCTTCGATACCGGTATCGGTGACGAGCTTAACGAAGATGAAATACTGGCCACCAAAAGAGGGCGGCGGGTTTCCGACAACGAACGTCTTGAGACTGGCGATTTTCATGAGAGTGGCCACTTAACCAGTAAATAAAAGGAGTTTCGGACCTCACAACCGATCGGCTTGCAGTTTGGAGCGACGACCTCGAGATGCGCAACCGTTTTAGTGTATGCGTGCACATAATTATATACCATGAGCACGGGGACGCCGCGTTCTTCCAGAAACCATCGTTCCAGGCGGCATCTGCCGCAGGCAGTCGAGAACATCAAGCCGGGGGAGACATGGGAAATAATACAAGTATCGCCGATTACGTCATTGTGGGCGGCGGTTCAGCTGGCTGCGTCATGGCAGCGCGTCTCTCGGAAAACGGGCGGCATCGCGTGCTGCTGATCGAGGCCGGTCCCAGCGACAGACGCTTCGATATCGACGTGCCGGTAGGCTATGCGCGCACTTATTTCGATTCGAAGGTCAACTGGATGTTCAACAGTGCGCCGGTACCTTCGCTTGGCGACCGTGTCATCTATTATCCGCGTGGCAAGGTGCTGGGCGGGTCTGGCTCAATCAATGCCATGGTCTTTGCCCGCGGCCAGGCCGAGGATTTCGAGGATTGGGAGAAAGCTGGCAATCAGGGCTGGGGATGGCGTGACGTGCTGCCCTTCTACAAAAAAATTGAAACGCATGATTTCGGTGCCAGCGATCTTCACGGTGGTGACGGGCCGATCCATGTGACGCAGATGGGCCGTGATGCGCATCCTGTCTGCGAGACCTTTTTCAAGGCGGCCGAAGAATTAGGCTTCAAGCACTTGCGAGATCTCAATGGCGCTGAAACTGAGGGTGTCGGCCACTACCAGGTCAACATCAAAAAAGGCCAACGACATTCATCGGCGAAAGCTTATCTACGACCGACACTTAAACGCGCCAATCTCGAGGTGATCACTGGTGCGCATGTGCTGAAAATCATTGTTGAAAGCAAGCGCGCAGTGGGCATCCGCTATCGCCGCGACGGCGTCGCGCGGGAAGTGCGGGCACAGCGTGAGGTGATCCTCTCGGCCGGCGCCATCGGTTCGCCGCATTTGCTTCTGCTTTCTGGCATTGGCCCGGTGGCGGAATTAAAGGCGCTTGGTGTTGAGATAACGCATGATCTGCCAGCAGTCGGGCAAAACCTTATGGACCACATTTGCTATGATCATTATTTTGAAGCAAAGGTGCCGACGCTCAATTCAGAGCTCGGCAATTGGTTCGGCAAAATCAAGGCAGGTGCTCAATACGCATTGCTGCGGCGAGGGCCCTTGTCGGGGAGCCTCAACCAGGCCGGCGGCTTTGTACGTTCGTCACCGGAACGCGATAGACCGAATATCCAGCTTTACTTTTGCCCCCTGGCTTACGAGAAGGTCTCCCCGGAAAGTCGTGAACTCATCACCGTGCGCGCAACACCCGCTTTCTCACTGAGCGCGTCACCGTGCCGACCGAAGAGCCGTGGCTATTTGCGTCTAAAGAACAAGGATTCGAGCGTGGCGCCGGAGATCCAGCCTAACCTGCTATCGCATCCCGATGACATGGCGGAGATCTTGGAAGCAGCCCATCTGATGCGGCGCCTTTCGAACTCCAAGGCACTTGGCAGTATCATCCGTCTCGAAACGAAGCCGGGGCCGCACACGCAATCGGATGCGGATTTCGCCGCTTATGTGACGGAATCGGCTTACTCAATCTTCCATCCTAGCGGTACCTGCCGCATGGGTTCGAGCGCGGTGGACGCAGTCGTCGATTCTCGGTTGCGCGTTCATGGACTTCAGTCACTGCGCGTCATCGACGCGGCGATCTTTCCCAGCATTCCGTCGGCCAATACGAACGCGCCGACTATGATGGTCGCCGAGAAAGGTGCAGCATTTATTTTGAACGAAGATAATCGGTAGAGACTTAAGAAGCTGCTTCTCCCTATTCTCCCCTGCTTAGGGGAGAATAGGGAGAAAGGGATCTCAGATCGCCTTCGTCGCTTCATTCAACCAGGTGAGATCGCTCCCCTTAAGCTGAGGTGCGAGAGAATCTCGCACGCGGGTGTGATAGACGTTAAGCCAGGCAGTCTCTTCCGGCGTAAGGAGTGTCTTTTCGATCGCGTTGAGATCGATCGGCGCCAGTGTCAGCGTCTCAAACTCCAACCAGTCGGAATTATCTTTCGACTCACGCACAACCACCAGATTCTCGATGCGAATGCCGAATTCACCTTCCTTGTAATAACCCGGCTCATTCGAAATGATCATACCCGGCGCGAGCGCGACGCGATTCGGTACTTTCGATATGCGCTGCGGGCCTTCATGGACCGAAAGATAGGAGCCAACACCGTGACCGGTGCCATGATCGTAATCGAGCCCTACATCCCACAGCGGTTTACGCGCCAGCGCATCGAGCGCTGAGCCGGTGGTGCCTTTTGGGAAGCGCGCAGTGCCAAGCGCAATATGGCCTTTCAAGACACGCGTGAAGCATTCTTTCATTTCCTGCGTCACAACGCCTACGGCCACTGTGCGGGTGATGTCGGTCGTGCCGTCTAGATATTGCCCGCCGGAATCGATGAGGTAGAGCGAATTAACTGGGATCTCACGCTGCGTTTCCGGCATCGCCTTATAATGGCAGATCGCTCCGTTTGGGCCAGCCGCCGAGATACTATCGAAAGAAAGATTGCGAAAATGATCGTTACCATGACGAAAACTTGCCAGCTGATCGGAAGCGTCGATCTCCTTCAAGCCGCCCTTAGGTGCCCGTTCCGCAATCCACGCGAGATAGCGAGACACAGAGGCGCCGTCGCGGGTATGAGCGTTGCGTGAGCCCTGAATTTCAATCTCGTTCTTCGCGGCCTTGGGCAAAGCGCAGATACATTCGGCGATACTGACCTTGGCGCCCGATGATATAAGTTTGTCGTAGACCCATTCAGAGGCCGTGGCGGCATCCACCGCGACAGACGATTTGGCGGCGCCCAAGGCTTTCAAACCATCGGCGAACGCATCTGGGCTAGCCACCGCCACTTCATTACCGAGATGGGTGAGCGCCTGCGGCGTCAGCTTACGCCGATCCATGTCGAGATCGACGCGCGAATCGTCATGGAGGACAGCGAAGCCCAAAGCGAAAGGTGTACGCGGCACATCGGAGCCACGGATGTTGAGCAGCCAACAGAGCGAATCGGGTCCGGATATCACGGCAGCCGCCTTCCCTTCCGATTTCAGCCGGGCAGCAAGTGCGCGACGTTTATCGACCGAGGCCTCACCGGCGAAAGCGATGTCATGCGGCAGGACAGGTGAGATCGGATCCGCTGGGCGGCCCGCCCATATCTCATCCACCGGATTATGGGCGACAGCCACCAGCTCGGCGCCCACACAAATAAGTGAACACGACGACGAGCGTCATCACCGCTATTCACCACCCATCTTACCCATGACAATGCATGAGGCAGTCCATTCATTGCGATTATTATGATTGCTATACTAC
>CAYOYT010000009.1:11946-18221 GCA_964408245.1 uncultured Dongia sp.
ACCCGCCTGATCTGGGGTGAAGAGCTTCGGATCGAAGCCGATCTTCTGGCCCGGCTTCATCTCGGTAGCGATATAGAGGTCTGCAGGTTCAGTCATCAGATGGCAATAGGCATAGAGCTTGGGATCGACCTGATCCTTCACCTGGATGGTGTAACGTCCATCGACGAAGATCGCAGCCTTCTCAGCCAGGATGACGGCCATACCGGCCGAGCCGGTAAATGCAGAGATATAAGCCAGGCGTTCGGCGTTTTTCGGAACGTATTCTCCCTGATGGTCGTCGGCGCGGCCAATGATGAAGCCGTCGAGGCTTTGGCGTTTCATCGCCTCCCGCAGCAATGTGAGGCGCGCTGCGATCGGCTGTGCTCGACTTTCGATCAATTGAGTTTCTCGGTCGCGCCGGAAAGCCTGGAGCTGAGCCACCAGAGCTGGGCTTGGATTGTCCACCACCAAATCGATCCAGGAATTGGGTCTTTCCCCGGCAGGCGCGGCCGCGATTCCTGGCAATAATTCAACCAGAGCATTAACACTTAAGTGCGCTTGGTGCTTTTTTAGCAATCCAGCCAGCGCTTCATCTCCCTGATAAGCCTCGCGGCACGCTGAATCCGGGGAAATTGCCATACTCATCTCCAAATTAACCATGATTTGTATGATGCCTAAGCTACTATAATATTTTAATTACTTATTAGTGATATGCATCACACTACCACCTTAACTATTTCGCATGCGCAGAGTGCATTGCTGCGATGCGGCGAAACCACTACTGAACAGATGGGGTAAAGGCTACCTTCTGTCCGTCCGCACCAAAAGCGATGGCAACGGTGCCATCTGAACTTAAAAGCCGGATTGGAAGGTTACTATGAATCGGATCGTGATCAATCAGAACATGGCGTCTAGCCTGTCCCTGTCAGCTTCCGCCACCCGTGAAACCGGCTTCGCTGCCTTTGCGCGATTTGGCCGAGCCATCGTCGCTACTGCGCGCCGCTTCTACGAGCGCGCTCAGCTGCAAAACGAACTTTACGCCCTCGACGATCGTTCGCTGAACGATATCGGTGTCGACCGCGGTGCCATCCCAGCTTTGGCGCGCGAGGCCCTGCCGGCGGGTGACGAAACTCTCTTCACAGAATTCAGCCGCCTCGTCGTGAACGGTATCCTCCGTCCGATGATCGATTGGAACCGTCGCCGCCAGGCTCGTGCGTCCCTCGAGGCGCTCGATGACCGGTTGCTGGCCGATATCGGCATGGCCCGCTTCGAGATCGAAGCCCATGTATCCCGCCTTTCCGGCGCCATCAACGGCCCGCTCCCCTTGGCTGTCCAGGCGATGGAAGACGACGTGACTGCGCCTCTCAAGGCCTGGTCTGCGGCTCGCGCCACGGTGAAGGCATTGTCGCGACTCACGGATCGTCAGCTGATGGATATCGGTGTCATTCGTGGCGATATCGACGAGTTGGCAGGCGACCTCGCCGAGCGCAACCTCGCTGCTAATAGCAACGTCGTTGTCACGAAGGCTGCGTAAAAGAAGACGCCTGAGTTTCCTTTAAATCGTGCACTGAAGCGGCGGCTCGGATCTGTCCATCATGGACTTATCCAGGCCGCCGTTTCATTTTGTTCGTGACTTGCGTTTTAAGACCAATACTGACCAATCGTTCTGACGCAACCGAAAATCAAGTTCCAGGCCGACGGCCTGATGCGCTGCCAGGACGTCCTTCTCCTGCGTCTTCAAAAGGCCAGAAAGAATGGCGCGGCCATTTTTGGCGAGATTTTTTACAAGATCTGGCGCCAATGAGATCAGCGGATTAGCGAGGATGTTTGCGGTGATGAGGTCATAAGGTCCCTTATCGCGGATCGACTTTGCCCGGTAGCCGTCCGAGGCGAGGATGCGGATATGCTTCTTGAGACCGTTGATCGCGGCATTCTCGCGGGCGACGCGCACGGCATCTTTATCATTGTCACCGGCCATGACCGACACACCGAACAAGTGATAGGCCGCAAAGGCAAGGATGCCGGTACCAGTGCCGATATCGAGCACCTTCTTCACCTTGATCGTCTGCGATAGTTTGAGCAGCGCCTTGACACAGCCGCTGGTCGTTTCGTGGCGGCCAGTGCCGAAAGCCATGCCAGCATCGATCTCAAGTGGAATCATGTTTTTGGGTGCCTTACCGCGATCGTGTTCACCGTGGATGAAAAAAGGACCCATCTTGATCGGCGCCAGGCCCTTGCGACTTTCAGCAAGCCAATCCTTGTCCGGGACCAGGCCGATGACGGCCTTCAAATTGCCGAAGGGCTTTAGGGCCGCTTTCACGGCTATCGCGGAAGGCTTCTCCTCGCCGATCACTTCTATATGCCAGCCTTTGCCGCCATCCGTCTCAAAGCTCAAGAGGGCAGTGCCGAACAGTTCCAACGCTTCCTCAAGCGCGAGACGCCAAGCGGTTTCCGGCTTGAAGTCAAAATCGACCGTCACTGCATAGAGCTTGGTTTTACTTATTGCCATAACGATCCCCCAAAAACGCATCCTGCTCGGGCTTGACGATACTAGCCGGCCTTCTCGGCCAGCATCACAAATCCGGCCATGACCTTCTTCACGCCCGCTTTGTCGAAGGCGATTTCGAGCTTGTCGCCATCAGCGGTCAAGACCTTGCCGTAGCCAAATTTCTGATGGAATACCCGCGTGCCGGCGGGATAGACACCCGAGCCAGTCGGCAGCATCTCTGCTTCGAGATCAATCGTCGGCGGCTTACGCTGGGCAAAGGAACGACCGTTGCCACTCCAACCAGCATTGCCGCCCCACTTCATCGCACCAAAACCGCCGCCGCCAAAATTTGCCTGGCCAAAATTTGTTTGGCGCGGCGGTGCGAAGCCAGCGTGGTCTTGGCGCTCGATATTTTCCTTGGGTAATTCAGCAAGGAAGCGCGAAGGCAGTGAGTTTTGCCATTGATTATGGATGCGGCGCGAGCCGGCATGGGCGATGATCGCTAGCTTCTTCGCGCGCGTGATGCCGACATAAGCGAGGCGACGCTCTTCCTCCAGCCCTTTGATCCCGTTCTCGTCGAGCGAGCGCGGATGAGGGAAGAGCCCCTCCTCCCAGCCCGGTAGAAAGACGATGTCGAATTCAAGGCCTTTAGCACCGTGCAGTGTCATGATCGAGACCTGATCGCGCGGACCGCTCTCCGCGTTTTCCATGACCAGCGAGACGTGATCGAGAAAGCTTTCGAGACCATCGAAATCCTCCAACGCGCGCACCAACTCCTTGAGATTTTCGAGTCGGCCCGGCGCTTCGATCGATTTGTCCTGCTGCCACATCGCGGTATAGCCGCTTTCATCGAGCACAATCTGGACCAGTTCGGCATGGTGCGTCGACGCCGCCATTTGCCGCCAACGGGCGACATCATTCATGAAGGACCCGAGCGCGCGGCGTGCGGCTGGCTTTAGCTCATCGGTCACAACGATCTGGCGCGCCACCTCGGGCACCGACAGAGATTGCCCCCGCGCGATCTCGTTAAGTTGCCTCAACGTTGTCTCGCCAATGCCGCGGCGTGGCGTGTTGACGATACGCTCGAAAGCGAGCCCGTCATCGGGCTGATGGATAAGGCGCAAATAGGCGAGTGCGTCGCGAATTTCCTGGCGCTCATAAAAGCGCGGACCGCCGATGACGCGGTACGGAATGCCAAGCGTGATGAAACGTTCTTCGAATTCGCGCGTCTGGAAGCCAGCCCGGACTAGGATGGCGATATCTTTAAGTTCGGTGCCGCGCCGCTGTAGCGTTTCAATCTCATCACCAATCTGACGCGCTTCTTCGGTGCCGTCCCAGGCACCGATTACACGCACCTTGTCACCTTCCGCCATTTCGGTCCAAAGCGTTTTGCCGAGCCGACCCTCGTTATGAGCGATAAGACCGGAAGCGGCGGCGAGAATATGCGGCGTCGAGCGATAATTTTGTTCAAGGCGGATAACTTTGGCGCCAAGAAAATCCTTTTCGAACTTCAAGATATTTTCGACCTCGGCACCACGCCAGCCATAGACTGACTGATCGTCATCGCCGACACAGCAGATATTCTTGTGAGCCTGGGCCAGTGCCCGCAACCACAGATATTGCGAGACGTTCGTGTCTTGATACTCGTCAACCAGGATATAGCGAAATTGGTTCTGATAGCGCTCGAGCCGGTCTGGCGCCGTCTGAAAGATCGTAAGGTTGTGCAGGAGCAGATCGCCAAAATCGCAGGCATTCAACGTCAGCAGGCGTCGCTGATAGGCATGATAGATGTCGAGGATGCGGCCCGAAGCCATTTCAGCAAGTTCGGCGCGACTCACTTTGTCCGGCGTGAGGCCGCGATCCTTCCAGCGCTCGATGATGCCGAGCACGACGCGCGATGGCCAGCGCTGAGAATCGAGCCCTTCCGCCTCGATCAATTGCTTAACGAGGCGTAGCTGATCGTCGGTCGAGACGATCGTGAAATTGGGCTTGAGGCCAACGAGTTCGGCTTGGCTACGTAGGATTCGTGCAGCGAGAGAATGAAACGTACCGAGCCACCAGCCTTCCACTGGGCGACCGATAAGACGCCCGATGCGCTCCTTCATCTCACTGGCGGCCTTGTTGGTAAAAGTCACGGCGAGAATCTGTGACGGCCAAGCAAGGCCCGAGGTGAGAATATGCGCAAGGCGCGTGGTGAGCACGCGTGTCTTGCCCGTCCCGGCACCAGCGAGCACCAAGATCGGACCGTCTAGGGCCAGAACGGCTTCACGCTGGCGATCATTGAGACCACCGAGATAAGGTGCGCTGAGAGTGGAGATGTCAGTCGAATCGGTCATGACTCCTTATAGCATCCAGATCGCAATTTCGCGCGCGGCTCACGCAGCAAATCTCACCGTCTCGGCAAGATCTTGACAGGTGAACGGGACACCTGCCCAATGCCGCCGAAATTTGTGTCGGCGCCGAGAAATTCGGCAAGCCCATGTTCTGGAGAGATTTAGTCATGACGAAAACGATCGAGCGGGTCTCGCTGGGGGCGATGAGCCCGGGCACCGAGCGTTTTTTGACGGTCCATCGTTACGGCATCAAAGGCGCAAGACCCAAGGTTTACGTACAGGCCTCGCTACATTCGGATGAAATTCCAGGCATGCTGGCGGCGCACCATCTGTTGCGGTTGCTCGATACCGCTGAAAAGAAGGGCGAGATTAAGGGCGAGATCGTGGTAGTGCCGGTCGCCAATCCGATCGGCCTCGGCCAGATCGTCAACGGTAGCCATAGCGGTCGCTATGAATTGCGTGGCGGCGGCAATTTCAATCGCCAATGGCCGGACCTTTTCGACGGTTTAGTTGATGCCGTGCGCTCAAAGCTGGGGCCGGATGAAGCGACCAATGTTGCTACAGTGCGTGCCACTGTCGGTGCCAAGATTAATCAGATGACACCCGATACAGAATTGTCATGCCTCAAGGTGGAGCTAGCGCGCCTCGCCCATGATTGCGACATGGTGCTGGACCTGCATTGCGACGACGAAGCTTTGATGCATGTCTACATGCAGCCGATGCATTGGCAGGAATTCGGCGATCTTGCCGCCGAACTCGGTGCGCGAGCAAGTCTGCTCTGCGTCGATTCTAAAGCGCAGAGCTTCGACGAGACCTATTCGTTGGTCTGGAGCAAGCTGCGGGACGCCGTGGGCGCCACGTTCCCGATTCCCAATGCCTGTTTTGCGACGACAGTCGAATTCCGTGGCCAGGCTGACGTCTTCGACGAATTCGCCGCCGAAGATGCAGCCGGCCTGTTTCGCTTCTTGCAGCGCCATGGTGCCATCGCGGGGAACCCGGGGGCGGCACCGGCCTTACAATGTGAGGGCACGGATCTTGAAGCGACCGATATCGTCCGGGCGCCTAAGGCAGGTATCATCGCTTATAAGGTGGCATTGGGCGCTGACGTGAAGCAGGGCGATGTCATCGCCGAGATCGTCGACCCGATGGCGGACGATCCCCAGAAGGCACGCCATCCCGTGCGCGCCGTTAATGACGGCTTGGTTCTGTCACGCTGCCTCAGAAAACTGGTCTCTCCAGGTGATGGCATCGCCATGATCGTTGGCAAGACGAAACTCGCCCATCGCAAGGGCGGCGCACTGCTAGGCGATTGAAACACTCCTCACCCCAACCCTCTCCCCACTTCGCGAGCTGATGGAATTTCGATCGAGACAAACCACTAAAAGCCCCTCGCCTTCTTTGCGGGGAGAGGGGTGGTTTTAGGGCGCGATCTTCGCCGCTGCTGACCACCAACCCGGATGGCGCGCCTTGACGGC
>CAYOYT010000010.1:0-14378 GCA_964408245.1 uncultured Dongia sp.
ATTTCACGCATGTCGATGGCAGCGCGCATGACCTGCCGGCCCGTGCGGTACTGGTTGCTGCCGGCACGCGGCCCAATACGGTGCTGGCACGTGAGGAAGCAACTAATTTCGGTCTCGACGGCCAGTATTTTCGTGCCCTAGACGATGCGGGCACGGTGGTGACGCCGGAAAAATTCGCCAAGCCGAACGAGGTGCGTGTGATCACTCTTTCACAGGACGATGGCCGCGCCGTTAGCTTCTTCGGTGATCTGCATCCGAGTTTTGCCGGCAATGTGGTGAAGGCCATGGGCAGCGCCAAGCAAGGTTGGCAGGTGGTTGCCAAGGCGCTAGAGACGCGACCGAGTTCCGACGATGTCGCAGCCTTTTTAGATCGGCTCAACAAGCGCTTCCGCGCTCGAGTGCGCGTTGTAAATCGTCTGACGCCCACCATCGTCGAGATCGTGGTGGAAGCACCCCAGGCGGCGGCCAATTTCCGGCCCGGCGAATTCTATCGCTTGCAGAATTTCGAAAGCTTCGCGCGGCGGATCGGCGGTACCTTGCTGGCGATGGAGGGTCTCGCCTTAACTGGCGCCTGGACCAATCAAGCACACGGTCTCGTTGGTCTCATCGTGTTGGAAATGGGCGGCTCGTCATCGCTCTGCGCCGAACTTGCGCCCGGCGAACCGGTGATCCTGATGGGGCCTACTGGCGCACCTACCGAAATCTCGCACGGCGAAACCGTGCTGCTTGCGGGCGGTGGCCTCGGCAATGCGGTTTTGTTCTCGATCGGTCGGGCGCTGCGCGCCGCAGGCTCGAAAGTGCTCTATTTCGCCGGCTACAAGAAATTGCAGGATCGCTATAAGGTCGAGGAGATCGAAGCCGCCGCCGATATCGTCATTTGGTCGTCGGACGAAGCGCCCGGTTTTACGCCCACGCGGCCGCAGGATCGCAGCTATGTTGGGAACATCATCGACAGCATTCAGCATTATGCCGAGGGCAAACTCGGTCCCGTGGCCATGCCACTTTCGGCTGTCGACCGCATTGTCGCCATCGGCTCTGACGGCATGATGGCGGCGGTGCAACGAGCGCGGCACGATGTGCTGAAGCCTTATCTTAAGCCAGCGCATCGCGCGGTGGGTTCGATCAACTCGCCGATGCAATGCATGATGAAGGAAATTTGCGCTCAATGTCTGCAACCGCATAAGGACCCGCAGACAGGTCAGGAGAGCATTGTGTTCTCCTGCTTCAATCAAGATCAAGACCTTGACCGGGTAGATTTCGGCGCGTTACGGCAGCGTCTTGGCCAGCAATCGGTGCAAGAGAAGCTCACGCGCCACTGGATCGCCCATGCGTTGAGTTTGCGCGATCGCGACGCTGGGGCGGAATAGTGCAATGTTTCACGTGAAACTTTTTTTGCGTATAATACTCATTATGATGTATTATGATCGATCTTTCGCGGCGATAGATAGAAGGCAAGTCGTTGCCGATGCTCTGGCTCTAATTATTCTGGAATGGATCGAATTATTCTGGAATGAAGGATCGGGATTATCGTGGATCTTGCCGGGATTAAGCTGGGTTAAATCGGATTTGGCCGGACGAGACGACGTAACGAAAAGGGCTTAAAGTCCTAAAATTGACGACCTTTCATTGCCTACCTCCGCAGGTCTGCCGCATGCTCACCCCACCAGTCAAAGGCGTCGTCGGCCCGAAGAGAGGGAAATCGGCGGGCGACGTGGAATCGATGTACGTCACCCGCCTTACGCGCCCCGGAAGCGTTCGCTGCCCTTCCTGCAAATAGACAGCGATCCGCGACGCGTTTACCGCCGGCCTCATCAAAGCCAAGGCGTGATGATCGGCTTTGCAGTACCCGCCCATTCGTTTGTGATAGCCAATTGACTGGGGCCAGAAGTGATCACACGCATTCCGTTGTTAAGAAGGCGCATGGCATCACCTTCTAACGCGGGCGGCGCCACCAGGACGTCGGGGCGAACGCCAAGGGGCCGCCCTTCCTCGCCCTTCAATTCAGACATTGCCCTTCGAGCAGCCTCGTAGTTCTCGGCCGTTAGTGGCTGCTTCGAAGCATAGGCGAGTTGCCAGAGTCCGAAGCCAGCATTGGCACGCGCCCGAACGCCATACAGAAATTCATCGTGATTAAACACGTTGCTGTCGCTCTCGGCATCCAGCCGCACCAGAACGGCGGGCACACGATCTTGCCACACCATAGGTCGGACCGCGCGGCTCGTGTCCAAAAGGTACCAAGCCGGACCAGAGCCCGCCTGATAGTTGGACACACTAACTACGCTGCCGCTGGCGTCTTTAGCCGGATGGTCGATATCGAAGAAATACTGGCCATCGTAGCATTGAGTTGTGAACCCATTGCCAAGTAGCGAAAAGCACAGTTCGTCGGGATGTTCGGCTGCGCTCCGGCCCATCTCATCGAACGCCGGTCCAAACACGCCGTACTTATCATCTTCAATCTGCGTGCGCTTTACGGCGATGGTTAGTTCGAACAATTTGTTGGTGATCGAATAACTATGGGCCGTCAAGTTCTTCACAATGCGCGAACCCAACCACTCTCGCAGCTTCGGTAACTGCCCAAGCCACCCGTACGTGTTATCGCTTCCTTCACTCGGCACAACCATCGCAATGGATTCATAGTGGCTGGAAGCACGGGTGAAGCCGTTGTTAAAGGCGGTTGAAAACCCTTTGAAAGCAATATCGAGTTTGTCACCGTTGATAAGCATCTATAAAATTCCTTCTCTGTTGGGCGAGTGACGGCCGTCTTAAATCAGCGTTTCCGTTCTCGTGCGCGATTGGCTTCAATGGTCTTTGCATGATTGGCGTAGTCTTCAGGACGAAGCCCTAGGCGCCGGCATACAGACAATTCGTCCTCGGAAAGCCCATCGGCCGACTGCGAGGCATGGGCGGACGCAAATCCCACTTGATTGCGACCGCCGGTCTTGTCGCCAAAAAGATGTGAATAGTGCCCAGCAGTTCTTTCAACGAAGCTATTGAAGGCCGGCATATTGGCGGTACAGAGCGCCACTCCCCAATCGCGAAGAAATGGGGGAAGTTTGCCCTTCTCGATGACACCCTCGACGTGCTGACCGGCGATCATCACGTCAACGCCCTTATTCAGTTTGTTGAACGCCTCGGTTACCCGCTCAAAATCTTCAATCGGAACGAATGAAGTAGCATCATGGGCGCTAGTCGTTCCGATTTCGACCAGCTCCCGGATCTTTGCAACGATTGTTGAAAGCGCAGCATCGGCTGGCAGCTTCAAGATTTCGCGAAGCTCGGATATCACGTTGTCTGAATCATTGGCCGACGCCGCAACGCCATTCATTTCTAAGTTGGGGTTGTTGGTAAGGGCGGCACGCAGGAGCAATGTTATATCGCCGCTTGCCTTGTGCCTGAAAACAGGAGAAATGTACTTATACTCACCCGCGCGAATATGTGCGGCCGCGCGATCAGTCCAAGACAGTTGCCCCCAAATTCCATCCGGACGTGCTTCTAGCTTGCCAATCCATCCTGCTGCAGGTGCGGGCTGCCCATTCTTTTGCGTGAACTCAGTTTGATGCTCGTAATCAACTGGAAGCAGGGCGCTGCCAGCGCGGCGCTTTGTGGCATCAATTACGCGCTGTGCATCCTTTAGCTGGTAGGGTCCACGGCCATCACGCCCCTCCATTCTTCCTTGCGGAATAAGTTGGACCCACCGATAGCCTGTGTCGGTGGTGTCAGAGGCATTTAAAGAGAGAAATGTGGCAGCGACGGCTTTCATGATCTTGTTTACTCCCTGTCGGTTGAAGGGGCGGCCGCGTGTTCGGCCGAGTTATCGGATAAATCACACTCGCCAAGCTCGCGCGCTTTGCGCAGCATGAGATAAATTGTTCGGTCACTTACTTTCATGCGCGCCGCTGCTTCTCGAACTTTGAGGCCATCGGCAAGCAGTGACAGCAGCTTAAGCCGCCGTGCTTTGTGCGAAGCGGTAGTCATCTTTGGAATGTAAATGTCGATCTCTCCGGCGGTTCCTTTCCCGCGCCACACACGCCAAACGCGCAGCGCATCGGCTTCGCCAAGCTCTCGAACGATGAGTGAATAGGATCGAAGCTGGACGGGCACTCTGACAGTCTGGCCGGCTAGGCGGGCAATGACCCGCAGCATCAACTCTTCGCCATCCTCTGCACTCTCTAAGATGCGAATGCAGGCATCGGGCAGATAGCCATAAATTTCCCGGTAGCTCGGACGTCTAGTTGCAGTTTGATTGGGTGTGATGGATGATGACATGCCCATGAAGATATTCATGGGAGACACATCTGTGATCCTGAAGCGTTTCAGGTTTGACTGAGAGGAAGAAACAGTTGGGCGGGCGGTAAAAGCGTCAGCTCACTACTCTTGAAGCGCGGAGCTTCTCGCAATCTGCTTGGTGCATTCGAGATTAAACAGCGAATAGCGAAGCTGAGTATCTACGGACTGCGCCCGATGTCAGTCCGATCACGAGCGTCAAGCTAACTACAATTCCTCTTCAGCGCAATTCTAAGCGGCACATCAAATTCTCGCCATCCAGGAAACACGCCAAGGGTGGGTTTCCGTCTCTCCCGGTTTTGGTGCCTTGTATGGAAACTTGTCGCGGTTTTCTGAAAGCACCTGCCACGCGTCATCAGGAACCATCACTGGCATTTCCGAAAGGGTAAACACCTGACCGGGCGTGAGTGCGCGAACGACAATCCCGGCCGAAATCAGAGTTGCCGCATAGCCACCATCCGAATCAACGGTAAAGATCTTTTGATTCTTAGCGAGGAGGTATCCGATGATCTGCCGTTCTTTGTCCGTCATATGCTCGATGTAAGTTCTTACCCTATTTTTCAAGGCGCGGGTTTCCCTCCAATCGAGAAAATAGTCGAGTATCGGAAAAATATGGAAAGTGGCCGCTGCAATGCTGGCGATGGCGAGAAGGCCGCAAACAAGAAAGGCCAACACAGCTGCTTGCTCATAGATCGCGTCAGGCCTTGGCATGACCCCATAGCGGCCAGCCAAAACAAACAGAAGACAGGCGGCGCTTACTGCCGCCGTCTGCCATCCGCTCGCTTTTAGAATTTCAAGCCACTTTGGATCCGGCATGGTGGTCGGGAGGCCTTGCCAATATGAGAATGCAGCTACCGTCATTCTGGCCCACAGGCCAAAATGCCCTTCCCAGGGGGTAACGTGGAGCCTAGCGGGATGCGTCCCCGCCGGCACCGGGATCGAGTTAGCGGGGAACGCATCCCAACGCCGATCCGTCGTGGCAGGCAAAATAGCGCCCCAGGGGCGGCGCGGCAAGGTAGGGCAGGAAAACGGCCCCGAAATCTATTGAAAGCTGTTTTGAACGCCCTTAGCGCCATCTGGCGCCATCCTACTCACTTTTTGTCGGGTTCTATCCGGCGCCGCTGGTTCATATTACTCAGGGCACCGATAACCTTCGGGGCTAGTTCGGCCGCCACAAACCGTAGTGCGGAAACCTTAAAATGTCCGTCAAGCCACTTGCCCAGCGAAGCGTCCGTACCTTGCCCGGACGTGTAGGACGCCCAGAGAGTCCTAATCTTAGTGATTTGAGCGGGTGATGCCATACCGGCGCGCTTCCCGCCAAACACCTTGCGGCGCGCGGTGCTGACAAAGCCCAGGCGCTCAAATTCAGCCATCACGGAGTCGAAGCCCCAGTCGTCAAGTTTGGTGGAACTGGAAACCCCCGCTATTCGCTGGAGCATGGCGTGATAATCATCATCCGTCATACCCACGCGGGCCTTGGCTACGTGGAGTAAGGCAAGTTTACTCCTCGCTAACATTGCCACCACCTTCCAAGTTTTCGATCTGGTTTTCTATCGAACCGGCAATGACCTCTATTCCGACCAGCAAGGCTTCCAGCTTGAGCATGTCGAGCATTGATAATGCCATTCCATTTCGCTCCTGTGCGATCTCAGCGAGGTGCTTAATGACGCCCGCCGATGTCGCTATTGAACCCAAATCAATTGCGCCAACTTCGACTGTCATTGGAATGATCTCCCTTCATTCACGCCGAGAAAGGCTAGTGCGTCGCGCAAATGACTGATGTTGACCGCTTCACCTTCGGAGTACCCGCGTCCACCTTGGATTAATTCGCTGACAGTACGAAGGCCACCCAGATTTTGGGAGTGCTTGAAGAGAAATTCGCGCGCGCGCTCATCTACAATGCTGCAGTTATCGCAGATTGCTTCAACATCCCCTCGCCTTGGTTTCTCGAATGCTGGCGGTCGCATTGAAATGCGAGAGATGACCTGCCCGAAGCCGCCTCGTTCATTGTTGAAGCGCGACCGGAAAGTTGGATTGCCGGAAAAGACAATTCCGGCGCCAGTTTCATCGTGAACGGAGCGTAGAGTATCGATAGCGGCATCTGAAAGATGCTGCGCCTCATCGATGATGGTGAGGCAGTTGCTGTCGAAACCTTTTCTGAGATAGTACAGAATATCGACTAAACGGTCGGAGGAATGGCCGTGCCTATTTGTAAAACCGAGCGCACGCGTTATATGGCCCAGCGAAGCTGTCAGAGAGCGCAGCGCAGGTATCATCGTTACCATCGCGATTGTTTCATGCCGGGAACACAGCTCCCGCAACGCAGTGGTTTTGCCGACCCCCGGCGCCCCGATGATTAGGCCCATTTTGCCGTTATCGTGGCACCACATAACTGCATGAAATATGTCCAGTGCGGTTGGAGTTTCAACAAAGGGCAGCGGCTGACAGGATTTTGAGGGGTTGATTGGGGGAGGAACATTCATCATGCTTGGAAGTCTCCTTCTGCTAGGTGGGAGAAACGCCGGCATTGCCGGCAAGGGCGGGAGCCGGTGGCCACTAACCATCGGTTCCCGTCGACCTTTTCGCCGTCAATCGCCGGAGCAACTCCGATGATTTCTGGCGCCGTGCCTCGTATTCATCGTCCTCGCGCTTCTTGCGCTGAGGCGGTTCTTCAATGAATGCTTGGCCGGCAATGGTCTGATTCGGGTCGAACTGCACAAGACCGCCGCGCCCTGGCACGGGCGGCAATGTGGCCCTGCCTGCCATTGCGGAAACAATCGCCCGGCCGTCCAACGGCTCGGTATCGGGCCGCAGCTCTGCGATTGCCTTCCTGGAAACTTTTTGGCGCCGGGCCGCTTCTTTGGCACCTGCTGAATCGTCGTGAGCGAATGGCTGATCTATGCCCGCGACACAAAGGAAAACCTCATCGAGGGACCAAATCGCAATTCGATCCAGCGCGCCCCACTTGGGGATTCCAACTTGAACGCGCGTGCCCGCCGAGAGGCAGGCTAGCGCATCGTCGTAGAACACTTGACCATCTATCGTGACGACGCCCTTGCGAACGATCCGGCTGTCTCGCTTGCAGAATGCCTGAAGTAAATCGGCTTCGGCAATGTCAGTGCGCAGCCATCCATCCTCAATATATTTTGCAAGGACTTCGTTGGGTGACCTGCCGCCCAATCGACCGTACTGCGGCGTATCGTTGTACCAAGTCTCAGCATTACGAATGGCCGTAAGCAACTCATCTTTCGTACCGGGCCAAGCGACAAGTGACTTGCCAAGATTGGCGGTTTTCTTTCGCAGTCGATCGCCGCCGATCCAACCGGGTAGCATGGAGAAGAAACGCTTTTCCAGATTATTGAACGCCCCTTCAAGAATACCCTTAGCGGCAGCATTATAGGGTTTTGCACGGGTGATGGATGATTGCGATTGTTTCAATGATGGCGACTGCCCGAACCACACCGCTTGCAGTCGCATTGCGTCGTCGGCAAACTCGGCCCAATTGTATTCCCCGCCATTGTCGAGATAGAGCCCGCCGGGCAGGCCCCAGTGTTGATCTTGTGTCATCCTGATGTAAGACAGGATGACGTGCGATTGGCGGATACCCTCGCCCTTCTCGAGAAAGAATGGATCGAGGCGGATACGTCCTGTTCCAATATCCAACCATGCGGAAAGTTTTGCGGTGGCTTCCGAGCCATCGTCACGGCGATAAATGATGTCTTGCGGGTGAATGTCGCCCGCGACCAATTTCATCGACATGAGATCATCAATATGCCGTCGAATGCGCGGCTTACTGTTATCATCCCATTTCTTGTGGTCGCGATCATAGAGTCCGACCACACGATACTTGCGCTCACGTTCGATTAGATTGCGGGTAAGACGGCAAGCTGCATTGTTAATCGGCATGCCCGCCGCTGTGCTGGTCAATTGCTGCAACTTGGCAGATGCAACTTGCGCGATCTGATACCAACCGGCGAAAGTTGCGGGGCCGGCCCATGCACTGCGAATGAATTTGCGGAGCGTGGCCGCAATGGCCTTGCACTCATCCAGCCCAAGGCCCGTTGCCGCCGCTGTTTCATCCCATTTGCGCGATATGAGTGTGCGCCCTTTGCCCTTGTCCGCTCGGTTCTTTCGGGCAAGCCCATTCACGCCGCGCGCTTCATAGGCCTCGAGCCAGCCGCGCAAGGTGCTAGCACCGAATCGCCGCTCACGGCCGCGCCCGTCACGGTGCAGCTCTGCCGCCAAGTCGCGGATGACTTGCGCGCGCTCGGTCGAGCGTGGCGCTGTTTGCAAGGCCGGTTGAATGATGGCAAGGCGCCAATCCCAATTGGTGGAGTCAGTGGACAAAGGTTTCGTGGCGACGGGCTCAATATCACCGTGTATATCGAGCCACTTTTGTTGAAGGGCCGGCGGCAAGGAATCGAACTCAATTCGATACTGCAAGCCCGACCGTCCGCCGTTTCCGCTCACGGCAATGACATTTAACATCATGCCGCGCCAAGCGTGTTTAGCGTGGCAGTGTTTCACGCCCTCTCTAACTGTCCGCTCTGGCGCGTCGAGAAGCCGGCTAAGATTAGATATGGACAGAAGCCGGCTATTCATCGGCCTTCAATCCGGCGGCGGAGCAGATTACCGCCCGCAAGGCAGCGGCGGCGGGACCATTCCAAGCGCCGACCAAGCAGTCCCGCGCGTTTTGCCGATAGCACCCCTCGCGTTTGCACCATTCGGCAAGCGAGGTGCTCCTCACGACGAATCCCGCGCGGACCGCTCTATAGAGAGATGGCCCAGGTGCGGGGAGGTGCGGGTTTAAGAGGCTTGTGCCATAATCGTGCTTCATATGTGCATTATGCACGCGATTGCGTGCTATGTAAACAAAAGACACGCATAATGACGATTGGGAAGCGACTGGAGACGTTTGTTGCCATTAGCGGAAAGAGCCGTAAGGCCTTTTCACAGTTGGCAAAAATCCCCTATCGAACACTTCAAGACTATCTCGCAGACAAGCGGAAACCCGGTGCCGATCATCTCGTGCGACTGGCCGAATCGGGAATCGATGTTCACTGGCTACTAACAGGGCAAATCAAAAGCCCTTCAATACCACTTGCAGAACTTGAACAAGAGGAGACACAGCAAGCCGAACTTCTATGGGCCGACGTGAGCTTTAGCTTGCATCTGAAAGAGAAAGCGAGCGAAAGAACGGATCAATTTCACGCTCGATACTTGAAGCAGCACGGCGAAACCTTACCATTCGATACGTTGCTGCGGGTATATGGCGAATACTTTCTGATGATGGTGCGCGTTAGCGCAAAGATCGCGCCTCATCTGCTTGAGCTTAGGACTAAGGGCGTAGAGAACCACCAACTTATCGATGATGTCGTCGATGCTGCGGTCGGGGAATACCTGGATAAGAAGGTCGCCGGTCGCCTTAAGCTTTCCCTCGATTGAAGCCACCTAACACTTGCCGCAATACCTGCTGCAATGTTTCCGACCGAATTTCTAACCCATTAAAATCATTGAAAACCGAGTTGCCGCAGTGCCCGGACCCTATTGCGGCAAGTGAGGACCTTTTCTCTTTCTCTAACTTATTGTTCTACCAATAAACTGCCTGCTATCCGTTCCAGAATAATTAAAGCCGCCGTTCCAGAATAATTTCGGCGCGCCCACCGAACCGCGAGTTGAGCTCGGTTCGGGAAGAATAAAGTTCAGTTTGCGACATAGCGCCTAGTCGTTAATCGACTATCTACAGTCGCCCCAATTGCAGCCATATAGGGATAGACGGCCTAGCAATAATCCGGTTTTTGGAGTGGGAATGTGTCTAATGCGGCCAAGTCAGGTTGTCTGATCATTGCTTGCGGCGCGCTGGCTAGGGAATTCCTGGCGGTGCGCGCTGCGAACGGGTGGTCGGATGACCAATTGGCGGTGACCTGTCTGCCGGCGATCTGGCATAACCGCCCGGACAAAATCCCGGAGGGTGTCAGAACGAAAATTCGCTGGGGCAAGAAGCGCTTTGAAGAGATCTTCGTGCTCTATGGCGATTGCGGAACGGGTGGGCTGCTCGACGAGGTACTGAAGGAAGAGGGAGTTGAACGGATCGACGGCCCCCATTGTTACGTTTTCTTCGCCGGGCACGATGCCTTCGAAGGGATGATGGAAGAGGAATTGGGAACGCTGTTCTTGACCGATTACATCGCCCGGCATTTCGATCGGCTGATTTGGCAGGGCATGGGGCTCGATCGGCATCCGGAATTGCGCGATGCGTATTTCGGTCACTATCGCCGCGTCGTCTATCTGGCACAGATCGACGATCCAGTGCTGACGGCGAAGGCGGAAAAAGCAGCCGCGCGGCTAGATCTCGCTTTCGAGCGGCGGTTTACTGGTTACGGGGAGCTTGCCGCTTTCATGCAGAAGGCAGCAGGTCCAGCAAAATAGGATTGAAGAACAAGATGGCTCAGCTCATCACCGTCTATTGGCGTGACATTCCCGCTCAGGTCATTGTCAAGAAAGGGCGCGACGCCGCCAAGAAGCAACTCGACGAACGCTTCGAGAAGGCGATCGACCGCGCCGCCATGCGCGCCAATCTGCGCGACACGGATTCCTACCTCGCCGAATGGCGCCGCGCCGCACCGGTCGAGGTCAGCGACGATCTGGAAGCGGAAGTCGCTAAAGCGTCGGCTGAACTCGAAGCTGCCTATCCGGAAGAAGAGCTCAAGAAACTCGTAGAAGCCGGCGGCGTCGCCGCTGCAAAAGCCTAAATAAGGACTTCACCTCCATGTACGCCGTGCGCCTCTGGTCGGTGCGCCACGCAAAGGGCCTCAATCGTTTCTATAAAGCCTTCGAGCGTGTGCTTATCGCACTGCATCCCGTCTGGCATAAAATAGGCTACGACAAGGTCGAACGCCCGTTCCAGGTGATGGAGAAGGTGACGAAAGGTTTCCTTTTCGATTGCCAGATGTGCGGTCAATGTGCGCTTTCCTCGACCGGCATGTCCTGTCCGATGAATTGCCCCAAGACCCTGCGCAATGGGCCTTGTGGCGGTGTCCGTCCCAACGGCCATTGTGAAGTTAAGCCCGAGATGAAATGTGTATGGGTGGAGGGTTGGGCGGGCGCCGAGCACATGAATGATCTCTCGAAGATCCAGGACGTGCAGCTGCAGGTCGACAATAAGATCAAGGGCCGCTCTTCCTGGATGCGAGTCGTGCGGATGGAAAAGAAGGTCGGTGAATTCGCTCCGCCCCCCCCGAAAAAGCCCGTGGCGAAGAGGCCAGATGTTGCGGCACCTGCCGCCCCCGCCCCCGCCCCCGCGCCCCATCCCACCGCTGCCGGCGAGGGCAAGTCCGCATGATGGACCCGCAGATCGATCCCGCGGCACCGTTACCCTCACTGCCGGGCCATTCTTCTGGCGGTCGGCTAGAGCGAATCCTGCGCGTGGGTAAATTCGCTGTAACCGCCGAACTCAACCCGCCGGATTCTGCCGATCCTCGTGATGTCTATGATCGCGCGTTGGTGCTTTCTGAAGTTTGCGACGCGATCAACGCGACCGATGCCTCCGGCGCCAATTGCCACATGTCCTCGGTCGGTATCTGCTCATTGCTGACCCGCGCTGGCTATGCCGTCATCATGCAAATCTCCTGCCGCGATCGGAACCGCATCGCCATTCAAGGCGATGTTCTGGGAGCGGCTGCCATGGGGGTGCAGAACATCCTGTGTCTTACCGGTGACGGTGTACAGGCGGGCGATCAGCCGGAAGCAAAGCCTGTCTTCGATTTTGATTCGACCTCGCTGCTGCGCTGTATTCGTGGCATGCGCGATGAGGGAAAATTCCTCTCAGGCCGCAAGATCACCGTGCCGCCGCGTGTCTTTCTGGGGGGTGCCGCTAACCCCTTCGTGCCGCCTATTGCCCACCGCGCCACCCATATCGGCAAGAAGATCGCGGCCGGCGCGCAGTTTATCCAGACGCAATATTGCTATGACGTGCCGATGCTGCGGGCGTTCATGGATAAAGTGCGCGAGCAAGGTCACAATGAAAACGCGTTTTTCCTGATCGGTGTTGGTCCGCTACCCTCCTCGAAAACGGCGCGCTGGATGCGCAGCAATGTGCCAGGTGTTCATATCCCCGATGCCGTGATCGAGCGGATGGAAAAGTCAAAGAATGAGAAAGCGGAAGGCAAGCAGCTCGCCATCGATCTCATCCAAGAAATCAAGGAGATCGACGGTGTGGCTGGCATCCATGTCATGGCCTCTCGCCAAGAAGAATTCGTCAATGAGATCATTCACGCCTCGGGCGTGATGAGGAATCGCCAGCCGCAACGCGCGCCGAGGCCTGCAGAATCAATTTCTGCCCCGGTCGGTGTCGTGGCATAGCTAACAACATTTGCTGTTCTAGAAAGGACTACAGGTTATGACCGATACCGTCGTCAGCTCGGCCACCAAGGAGATCGTCATCGGCTTCGACCGTCCCTTCTGTGTGATCGGCGAGCGCATCAATCCCACAGGTCGCAAGTTGCTGGCTGCGGAAATGGCGGTGGGCGATTACAGCCGCGTGAAGGCGGACGCTCTGGCCCAGGTCGAGGCCGGTGCGCATATGCTTGACGTCAATGCCGGTATTCCGCTTGCTGATGAGCCGCGGATCCTTGCCGAGGCTATTCAGCTGGTGCAGTCGCTTACCGACACGCCGCTCTCGATCGACAGCTCGATCGTCGCCGCCCTAGAAGCGGGGCTTGCGGTCTATAAAGGCAAGGCCTTGGTCAATTCGGTGACCGGTGAAGAAGAGCGTCTCGAAGTGGTGTTGCCGCTGGTGAAAAAATATGGCGCTGCCGTCGTCGCCATCTCGAATGACGAGACCGGCATCTCGGAAGACCCCAATGTGCGCTTCGCCGTCGCCAAGAAAATCGTCGAGCGCGCTGCCGATTTCGGCATCAGTCACAAAGACATCGTGGTCGATCCGTTGGTTATGCCGATCGGTGCCCTCGGCAATGCCGGCAAGGCTGCCTTCAGCCTGATCCGACGACTGCGCGAAGAGCTTAAGGTCAATACGACCTGCGGCGCCTCGAATATCAGCTTTGGCCTGCCGAACCGCCATGGCCTCAACCAAGCATTCCTATCGATGGCAATCGGCGCCGGCATGACCTCAGCGATCATGAACCCGTTGCATATGGAAGAAATGACCGGCATTTGGGGTGCCGATGTGCTGATGGGCACCGATGCGCATTGCGCGCACTGGATCAAGCGCTTCCGCGAGCCAATGCCGGAAGGTGATGCTGGTGGCCGCGGCCGTCGCGAGCGCACCGGCCGTCGTGGTGGCGGCGGTGCTGCGGGCGGCGCGGCGCCTGAGACGGTGGGGGCGTAACGAAGAAAGCCCCCTCTCCCTAACCCTCCCCCACGTTGGGGGAGGGAACGCCAGCCAGCTTGTGCGCGATCATTACCGCGAACTCGATTGAACTCCCTCCCCCCAACGTGGGGGAGGGTAGGGGTGAGGGGGAGTGGTTGAAAAATCTCTCCGCGGTGAGAGAAAACATACAACCTCCTCCTTGAACCTAAGGCTGAGGTTAGCATTTTGTAAACGGCGTCGAACCACAAGAGCATGGCAGGAATACCCATCATGGCGGATGTCGGCACAGCTTCAGGCGACAACGGCGATAAAGGCGCTGAAAACGGCGACCATCCGTGGCTCGTCTTTATGCCGTCTGGCAAGCGCGGTCGATTCCCCAGCGGCACACCGATCCTGACCGCTGCGCGCCAGCTTGGCGTCGATATCGATTCGGTCTGCGGCGGGCGCGGTATTTGCGGCCGCTGCCAAGTTGTGGTGTCCGAAGGCGAATTTGCAAAGCTTGGCGTGACATCTGACGCGCATCATCTTTCCGACTTCTCAAGCGTCGAGCAACGTTACGCTGACAAGCGCGGCCTGAAACCCGGCCGGCGTCTTTCCTGCTCGGCGCAGCTCCTCGGCGATCTTGTCATCGACGTGCCCGCGGACAGCCAGGTGCATAAACAAGTGGTCCGTAAGCGTGCCGAAATGCGCGAGATTCGCCTCGATCCGGTGATCCGCCTGCATTACGTCGAGGTGCAGGAGCCGGACATGCACGATCCGACCGGCG
>CAYOYT010000010.1:14478-17261 GCA_964408245.1 uncultured Dongia sp.
ATCCGCCTGCATTACGTCGAGGTGCAGGAGCCGGACATGCACGATCCGACCGGCGATCTACAGCGGCTCGAAAAAGCCTTGAAGGCGCAATGGGGGCTGGAGGGCCTCGATTGTGACGTGCGCGCGATTCAAGGTCTGCAGCAGGCCTTGCGCAAGGGCGATTGGAAGGTCACGGTTGCCGTGCATCTGGGCAAGCAGATCACCGCGGTCTGGCCGGGCTTCCAGGACAAGATCTACGGTTTCGCGGTCGATGTCGGCTCCACCACCATCGCCGGACATCTGTGCGATCTCGCAACCGGTGAGGTCGTCGCCTCATCCGGCCTGATGAACCCACAGATCCGCTTCGGCGAAGATCTGATGAGTCGCGTCTCCTATGTCATGATGAACCCCGGCGGCGAAACTGACATGACCAAAGCGGTGCGCGAATCCCTCAACGACCTTGCGCAATCGGTCGCCAAGGAAGCTGGCTGCACGGTCAACGACATTCTCGAATGCACGTTTGTTGGCAACCCGATCATGCATCATCTGCTGCTCGGCATTAATCCGATCGAGCTCGGTTGGGCACCCTTCGCGCTGGCAACCGACGGGCCGGTACAGATCTGGGCGACCGAGATCGACCTCAAGGTTCATCCCAACGCCCGCATCTACGTATTGCCCTGCATCGCTGGCCATGTCGGCGCCGATACGGCCGGCGTCATTCTCTCGGAAACGCCTTACGAAGCAGAAGAGATGACCCTGATCGTCGATGTCGGTACCAATGCCGAGATCGTGTTGGGCAATAAGCATAAGCTCTTGGCCGCTTCTTCGCCGACCGGTCCTGCTTTTGAAGGCGCGCAGATCTCGTGTGGTCAGCGCGCGGCCCCGGGTGCCATCGAGCGTGTACGCATCGACCGCGATACATTGGAGCCCCGCTTCAAGGTCATCGGTAGCGATCTGTGGTCGGATCACCCGGATTTCGCCATGGAGACTGAGGCTTTCGGTGTCACTGGCGTCTGCGGTTCCGGTATCATCGAAGCGCTCGCCGAGATGTTCTTGGCCGGCATTCTGACGCAAGACGGCGTCATCGATGGCGCGATGGCCGCGAAGAGTCCGCGCGTCCAGCCTGACGGCCGCACTTTCATCTACATGCTGCATGATGGCCAGCCGCAACTGAGGATTACGCAGAACGATATCCGTGCCATTCAGCTGGCGAAGGCTGCCCTCTATGCTGGCGCCCGCTTGCTCATGGACAAACTCGGCATCGACAAGCTCGACCGAATTACCTTGGCCGGTGCCTTTGGCAGCCATATCGACGTCAAATACGCCATGGTTCTGGGGATGATTCCCGATTGCGATCTTGCCAAAGTGACCTCAGCTGGCAATGCCGCGGGCACCGGCGCGCGTATCGCGCTCCTCAATCGCTCAGCGCGGGATGAGATCGCGCGCATCGTGAAACAGGTCGAGAAGATCGAGACCGCGGTCGAGGCAAAATTTCAGGAGCATTTCATTGACGCCATGGCACTACCGCACAAAACAGCACCCTATCCCCATCTCGCCAAAGCCGTAAACCTGCCCGAGCCGAAGACGGCCGGTGGCGCCGATGGTGGCCAGGATGCGGGTCGTCGGCGGCGCCGGCGGGGGTAGTTTTCAAGGCCCCTCACCCCAATTCTTCTCCCGCGAAGGGAGAGGGGTTTGTGTCGCGCAGGTCGATTTCCATCTCTTTGCCAGACTGTGCATTGCAGGAATAAACTTATTCCCTCTCCCCTCGCGAAAGTCGAACCGCTTGGCTCACACAAAATGGATATCGCGTGAAACGCTACTGGAACAACGATATTTCGATGAATCCAGAAGGGATCTTCATCGACCTCTTTGAGACTTTGAAATGACCGAAGACCATCGGGGGTTCGGTATCTACATCCATTGGCCGTTTTGCAAGGCCAAGTGCCCTTATTGCGATTTCAACTCCCATGTGCGGGAGCGAATCGAGGAGGGTGCTTGGCGCGAGAGCTATCTTCGGGAAATCGCGCATTATGCCGCGATGACACCGGGGCGCTCGGTCAGCAGTCTCTTCTTCGGCGGCGGGACGCCGTCTTTGATGGAGCCCGGTACGGCAGAGGCGGTGATCGATGCGGTGGCGCGGCATTGGCGGATCGCCAACGATATCGAAATTACGCTCGAAGCCAATCCCACCTCAGTTGAGGCAAGCAAGCTGAAGGATTTTCGCAGCGCTGGCGTCAACCGCGTATCGCTGGGTATCCAGGCACTTGATGATGCCGATCTCAAATTTCTCGGCCGGCAACATAATCAAAGCGAAGCACTTAAAGCCTTGGGCCTTGCCGCGACGACGTTCGAGCGGTTCACCTTCGATCTCATCTATGCGCGACCCGGTCAGTCGGTTGCTGCGTGGACCCAGGAACTCGCGCGGGCACTGACCTTCGCCGCCGACCACATCTCGCTTTATCAGCTGACGATTGAGACCGGTACGGTCTTCGAGCAAGCTCATGCGCGCGGCGATTTCGTGCTGCCGGAAGAAGATCTGCAGGCCGAGCTCTACGAGCTTACTGCGGCTGTTCTAGGGGAAGCTGGTATGATGGATTACGAGATCTCGAATTACGCGAAGGCTGGTTCGGAATCGCGCCACAATCTCACCTACTGGCGCTATGGGGATTATGTCGGCATCGGCCCCGGCGCTCATGGCCGGCTGACCATCGATGGCAGCAAGTTCGCGACGCGTCAGCATCGGGCACCTGAACGCTGGCTGGAGATGGTTGCGACACAAGGTCATGCGACACGCCAGCACGATG
>CAYOYT010000011.1:0-17026 GCA_964408245.1 uncultured Dongia sp.
GCCTTGGCACGATCGACGAGCTCGACATAGCCGATAAGTGGGGTCTTGCTCCCGTGCTTCTTAACTTCCGCCGCCAGTTTCACCGCAGCCGGAAAGTCGCCGCTGCTGACCAACGCAGAGAGCGTGCTTGCAGCGAGAACCTTATCGCCAGGCGCACCCTCGCGTGCCAACTCCAAAAGCTTAGCCGCCGTGACATCATCCCCTTCGTTAAAAGCGAGACGGCCGGCCAGCAGAGCACCGGAAAGTGTCCATTGCGATTCCGTGGAAACCGTCGCGCCGGCATTGCCGGTGCTGGAATCAGCCCGAGCCGTGCCATTGCCGTCTTCTTTCCCAGCACAGGCAATCATCGCTGGCAGCAGGGCCAGGGCCAACATCGCCGGTCGGAGACGCAGCGCGGAGGAGCGGATTTTCATGAGCGGAAATAGCCTTTAACGGGTGAATTATCGAGTTCCAATAAAACTCTTAGCAGGAACTAACCAAACCAGAAAGAGGCACCCATCACAATGCCAGCCGCAGCCCTGTTAATCGGGCCACAAATGGTGCGGGATCCAAGTCGCGGCAACGGTCCCGGCGTATCTTCCGGATCCGAATATTAAGCAGTCGCGAGTGGCTTTGCTGGGTATATTTCTTCCCTACAATGCCAAAGGACGCTTTGCCGGCGCCCTTCGCTTTTACATATTCGGATAGTTAGGTCCTCCACCACCTTCGGGCGTGACCCAATTGATATTCTGGGTGGGATCCTTGATATCGCATGTTTTGCAATGGACGCAATTTTGCGCATTTATCTGCAGGCGTGGGTTCGAGCCGTCGGACTCGCGGATAATTTCGTAGACGCCGGCCGGGCAATAGCGCTGTTCCGGCGCGTCATAGAGCGGCAGGTTCACCTCGATCGGGATTTTTGGGTCCTTCAGCGTCAGGTGGCAAGGCTGATCTTCTTCGTGATTGGTCGAGGAAAGGAAGACCGAGGATAGACGGTCGAAGGAGAGCTTGTTGTCCGGTTTAGGATAGGCGATAGGCTGATAAGCATCCTTCTTCTTGGTCTTGGCGTTATCAGGTGTTTTGTTGTGAAGCGTCCAAGGAGCCTTGCCGCCGAAGAGCTTCTGGTCCATGCCCGCCATCACCGTGCCGATGATGAGGCCCTTATTCATCCATGGTTTAAAATTACGCGCTTTGTAGAGTTCGTCATAAAGCCAGGATTTCTCGAAGGCTTCGGGATAAGAAGTAAGCTCGTCATGCTGGCGATCGGCGGTGATGGCGGCGAAGGCTGCTTCGGCGCCAAGCATGCCGGTTTTGATCGCCGCGTGACTGCCTTTGATGCGCGGGACGTTCAAGAAGCCGGCGTTGTCACCGATAAGAGCACCACCTGGAAAAGTGAGCTTTGGTAAGGCCTGCAGACCGCCGGTAACGATGGCGCGCGCGCCGTAAGCCACGCGGCGACCGCCTTCCAGGAACAGCGCAATCTCAGGGTGATGCTTATAGCGTTGGAATTCCTCAAACGGATGGACATAGGGGTTCTGATAGCCCAGCCCGACGACGAAACCCACCATCACTTGGTTATTGTCACCGTGATAGAGAAACGAGCCGCCATAGGTGCTATTGTCAACCGGCCAGCCAGCCGTGTGCATGGCAAGGCCCGGCTTATGCTTCGCGGGATCGATGTCCCACAGTTCCTTGATGCCGATCGAATAGCTCTGCGCGTCGCGGCCTGCGTCGAGATTGAAGTGCTCGATGAGGCGCTTGCCGAGCGACCCACGGCAGCCCTCGGCAAAGAGCGTGTACTTGCCCATGAGCGCCATACCGGGTTGAAAATCCGGCTTCTCGCTGCCGTCCTTGGCGCGACCCATGTCGCCAGTGACGATACCGAGCACCTTATTTTGCTCATCGTCGAAGACAAGATCGGCGGCAGCAAAGCCGGGAAAGATTTCGATCCCCAGGCCTTCGGCCTGAGTTGCAAGCCACCGACATACATTGCCGAGGCTGATGATGTAGTTGCCCTCGTTGTGCAGACTCTTCGGCAGGAGCGCATTGGGTAGGCGAACCGAATTTTTTTCATTCGTGAGGAAGAGAAAGCGGTCCTCGGTCACCGGGCAGGTGAGCGGCGCACCCTGTTCCTTCCAATCGGGGATGAGCTCGGTGAGAGCCCGTGGATCCATGATGGCGCCTGAAAGAATATGGGCGCCCACTTCCGAGCCCTTCTCGATGACGACAACTGAGACCTCATTGCCAGTCTCAGCAGCGAGCTGCTTGATGCGGATAGCGGCGCTTAGACCAGCGGGGCCCCCACCGACAATCACCACATCATATTCCATCACTTCGCGGTCCATAGGCCCCTCCCCTCTCAAGCGGCATGCCGGGCTGGTATCCCGAGCCGGAGCCGCGTGGTTGCTTACAACGACCGGTGCGTAGCGCGCAACCAG
Source organism: uncultured Dongia sp. (assembly GCA_964408245.1). Taxonomy (GTDB): domain Bacteria; phylum Pseudomonadota; class Alphaproteobacteria; order Dongiales; family Dongiaceae; genus Dongia. The sequence goes on from CAYOYT010000011.1 coordinate 2,418, forward strand.
CCGACCTATCTATATGCGTGGCCCCCGACGCCCGACCGGCTTAGCTGGACCAGCGCTGGGACCTAGTGTTAGCCTTAAACGATGATTCCGACGGACCCCGTTTCCGACACATCCCAGTCAGCTTCCGACGCCCATGCGGCGTTGGCGTTGCTTCGATTCTATATCGATGCCGGGGCGGATGCCGCGATCGAGGATATGCCGATCAGCCGTTTCAGTGAGGCCGGCATGCGTCTCGAGCAGTCACCCGCCAAAGTATTAGCCGTCACAAAATCTCCAGAAGCGACGGCGCCGAAGGCAAATCTACCCCGCGCCACGGTAGCACAGGGTGCGATCCTCGGCGCCAATGACCGTGCGCTCGCGCAGTCGGCCCGGGTGGCTGCTGCCTCAGCGCAATCGCTCGACGAATTGAAGGAGATTCTGCAGCGCTTCGATGGGATCGAAAGCCTGCGGGGCCGTGCGACCAATATGGTCTTTGCCGACGGCAGTCCGGCGGCCAATGTCATGCTGGTGGGTGAAGCGCCAGGCGCAGACGAGGATCGTCTGGGCAAGCCCTTTGTCGGGGTTTCCGGCCAACTCCTCGACCGCATGCTGGCGTCGATTGGCCTCGACCGCAGCACCTTCTACATCACTAATATCTGTTTCTGGCGGCCGCCTGGAAACCGCAAACCAACCGAAGCAGAATTAGTGGCACAGGCGCCTTTTGTGCAGCGCCATATTGAATTGGTACGGCCTAAAGTGCTGGTCTTGGTCGGCGCATCATCCGCGCATGCGCTTCTCGGCACCAATGAGGGCATCACACGTCTGCGCGGGCGGTGGTTCGACTATAAATCGCCGGGGCTAGACGCCGCCATTCCTGCTTTGCCGATCTTCCACCCCGCTTTCCTGCTGAGACAACCAGCACAGAAGCGCGAGACCTGGACTGACCTGCTCCAGCTCAAGGCGCGACTTCACAAGCTTGGTTAACGTTCTAGATGCAGAAAAAGGGCCCTATTAATCTTTGCGGCAAAATTGTGATAAAGCCGCGACCAATTGCCCATTTGTACAGAATTTTCACGACCAAATCAATATATAGTGGTTAATTTCTGTCCCAACACCATATTTGTAGATAGGAGGCGGCGTTTTTTCTGGACGAGGCGTCTTCGACACGGTAACGCTGGGAACCAGAAGAGACCAGAAGTCGTTGATTTTTCATTCGCAGACGGGTCCGACACCGGACCTCAAAAGCGGTTCGCTCTGAGGGGGGCGAAAGATTGAAAATTAGGCATACTCAACACCGCAGACGCCGGCTTTGGGCGTTAAGCGCGGCAATGGCGGCGCTGTTTCCAGCAATTATGTTGGGAGCAACGTCGGCTCAGGCGGAAGACGATCTAACTGGCGCCACTTTGGGCAAGGGCAGTGCAACTGCTTCGCTCCAAACGGGGCCGGAGGCGGTTGGGGTGTCCTTGCCGCAGCCGCTCGATCCTCTCAATGCAGACCGCTACCGCCAGATTTTTCGCCTGCAGGCTGTTGGCGACTTCACCAACGCCGATCGGCTGATCAGCGATCTTGATGACCCGATTCTGCTCGGCCATGTGCTGGCTCACCGCTATCTGGCACCCAATTACGACAGCAAACCTAAAGAACTCACAGACTGGCTGAGATCCTATTCGGCGTTGCCCGAAGCCGAGACTATCTATTCGCTTGCCGCTAAGAAGGGCGTTAATAAGACAGCCCTCACGAAGCCCAAATTCGACATCACTCGCGTCGGTGCACCGGACGGGAATTCGAACGACGACGATGCCAACTGGCAAGTGGGCCTCAATGCCTGGCGAGCCAAGAATTACAGCGATGCCGCCGTGCAATTCGAGAAGGCAGCCGCTCGTAAGGATTCCTCGAGCTGGGACCGTTCTGCCGCAGCTTATTGGGCGAGCCGCGCGCATGTCCGCGCCAAGAATCCGGACAAGGTCAGCCATTGGCTGAAAGTCGCCTCAGAATTTCCGTACACTTTCTATGGCCAGCTTGCGACCCGCGCACTTGGCCTTGAGCCTAAGTTCGATTGGCGCGTGCCGACATTGACCGGGAGCCACGGTTCCCAGCTTATGAGATTGCGCATAGGTAAGCGCGCCCTGGCGTTGCTTCAGATTGGCCAGACCGATTTGGCCGAAAAAGAGTTGCTCATCTTGCAGAGCGAAGCTGGCTCCGATGTAAGCGACGCGCTCGTTGCCGTTAGCCAAGCCTATCGCCTTCCGTCGCTGGCACTAAAGATCGGCGCTAGACCCTCGATCAAGGGCAGCACGCGCATGGATGCCGCTCTCTATCCGCTGCCGTCTTGGAAACCGGCCAATGGCTTTACGGTCGACCAAGCGTTGCTATTCTCGGTGATGCGCCAGGAATCCGGCTTCAATCCCAACGCCGTTTCAGGCGCGGGTGCGGTTGGCCTCATGCAGCTGATGCCGGGTACGGCATCTGCGATCGGCGCGCCTGAAGGCGTGCGCCTGAAAGACCCACTGATTTCGCTCGCCTATGGTCAGAAATATATTAAGCGTTTGCTTGAGCATAAGACGGTGAAGGGCAATCTTTTCATGATGGCCGCAGCCTATAACGCTGGTCCCGGCAATCTCGCGAAATGGAAGATGGAGCTTCGCGGCACTGATGATCCACTTCTCTTCATCGAGAGCTTGCCGTCGCATGAGACTCGCAATTTCGTTGAGCGTGTCATGGCTGGTTACTGGGTCTATCAAGCACGCTTGGGTCAGCCGGCGCATTCGCTTGAAGCAGTCGCCAACGGCGCCTGGCCGAGCTATCAGCGTGGCGACGACGTTTCGACCGCTTCCGACTAATCTCCCATGTCGCGGATCGACGAGAGGCGTCCATTTTTGGCAGTTGGCATTGCGGTGCTAACAGTCTCTGACACGCGCTCTGCAGCGGACGACAGATCCGGCAACACATTAGTGGAGCTTCTCGCGCGTGATGGCCATCAGCTCGCTGCGCGCGCCATCGTCAAGGACGATGTTGGCGCCATCATCCCGCAGGTGAAAACGTGGATTGATAATCCGGACGTGGATGTCGTAATCTCGACCGGTGGCACGGGGGTAACCGGGCGCGATGTAACACCAGAAGCGTTCGAAAGCTTGTTCGAGAAAAAGATCTATGGCTTTGGCGAGCTCTTTCGCTGGATCTCCTATCAGAAAATCAAGACCTCAACGATTCAATCGCGCGCGGTAGGTGGTGTCGCTGGTGGCACCTATCTCTTTGCCTTGCCCGGTTCGCCCAGCGCTTGCCGCGATGCGTGGGAAGAAATCCTGAAGTGGCAGCTCGATTATCGGCACTTACCGTGTAACCTGGTTGAATTGATGCCGCGTCTCACCGAACAGCTTTCTAAATAAGGTTTGTTCTTTAAATGTTCTGGTCTTCGTGGCAAGATTTCGCCATGCGCTATGAACGTGATGCTAAGGACACTTTTCAGACGGCGACCCCGCGCAATCTGGCCCGCAAGGGACGGGGCGCCACAAGCAACCGTGCAGGCCGTTTCGAGCCGGGCGAGCGATTGCTGGAGGATGACGGCTGGGAAGAGAGCCCGGTCGATAGTGAAGGTGACAGCTTCTCCGGCCTAACCTTTAAAGGCGTCCCTCTCAACCTCTCGCCTAAGCCGATGCCGAAAGGTGGCGACGATGATGAATTGCCGCCGTTGAAGACGCAGGTAGCACTCGACAGCGCGCGCTCCATTATTTCCCATAATAAATCGCCGGACCTTCCCTTCGACCAATCAATCAATCCTTATCGCGGCTGTGAGCATGGCTGCGTCTATTGTTATGCGCGTCCTACACACGCCTATCTTGGCCACTCACCGGGACTCGATTTCGAGACTAAGCTCTACATGAAGCCCGATGCGGCAAAATTGCTGGAGAAAGAATTATGCAAGCCTGGCTACAAGCCTAACGTCATCGCCCTTGGCTCTAATACCGATTGCTACCAGCCGATCGAAAAGCGCTATGGTATCACGCGCGAGATACTGCACGTTCTTTCAGCCTATAATCATCCCGTCGGCATCACAACCAAATCGGCCAATGTCTGCCGCGACATCGATATCCTCGCCCCGATGGCGGCGAAGAATCTCGCCAAGGTCTACATCTCCGTGACGACGCTCGATCGCGAGCTTGCGCGGATTATGGAACCGCGCGCGTCGACACCGACGAAACGACTTGAAGCGATCAAGAGCTTGAGCGACGCGGGAATTCCCGTTGGCGTTTCTGTAGCGCCGATCATTCCAGGTCTCACCGATCATGCAATCGAGGCAATCATCGAGGCGGCGGCGAGTGCCGGTGCCACCAGCGTTAATTGGACATTGCTGAGATTGCCGCTCGAGATCAAGAATCTCTTCCATGAATGGATGGAGGAACATCATCCGCTGAAAACCAAGCGCGTGCTGGATCTGATACGTGAATGCCGGAACGGCGCGCTTTACCAGGCCGAGTTCGGTGAACGCATGAGGGGAAACGGTCCCTATGCCACGCTTATCAAGCAGCGCGTATTGGTAATGGTGAAGAAGCTGGGTCTCAATAACTACCGCTGGGACCTGGATGGGAGTCAGTTCAAGGCACCGACTGGTCGTCTGGTGTCTTCCAAGACTGAAACAGACAAGGCGCAGCTAAGTTTATTTGGATGAGTAAGGTTGTAAAACTCCCTCTCACCGACCCTCCCCAAGTTGGGGAGTGAGCTCACCGAGTATGCTAAGAGAGTGGTGTCAGGCTGGCTCTATTCCTCTCCCCCCGACCTGGGGGAGGGTGAGGGAGAGGGGCAAAGCAAGTAAGCCGAGTTTTATTTGGTTAACGATAGGAGCGGGAGAGGAAAGCAGGAACATCCTCTTCGCCGGCCGGTTATAATTGGCAAGCTTCATCAGCGACGAGGTCTACCCATGACCACATTTAAAGTGATTATCATTTCAGCGGCACTCTTCTCGGCTTTTGGGAGTAGCGCTTCGACGCCGGCGAAGGCTGACAGTATCGTGCCGACTCAGCCGACCGATCTCAGCCCGCAAAGCGGCAACAATTGCACCAATGGAGAGCAGATCGACGGTTCAACCGCCAAACAGGCCTGGATCAAGTTCAACGCGGCCGGCTACAGCGACGTGCAAATCTTGGAAAAGGGCTGCGATAATTACTGGCATGCGACCGGTACGAAAAGCGGACAGAGCGGTAATATTGTGCTCTCACCCGGCGGAGACGTCATGCCGGAAGGCAACTAAACCCCACCGAGATACATTCGCGACCTTAGCCATTTCCTGCCTATAGAGGGCAAGGCTGTAACATTCGCTCTGTTTAGATTCCAGAGCACCATCATAGCTGTTCTCGTCATATAAACACGTGCGCATTCGCAGTGTAGTTTTAGCCACGAAACAACCCTATTGACGCTGCGATTGCGCTTCTAGCTCATTCTGATCAACCGGGGGAGTTTACTGTGAGGAAATGGCTTGCTGCGGCAACATTTTTGAGCGCATTTCTATTTCTGACATTGCTGACACAAATAGGCGGCGGAATTCTCGCAATGGCGCTGCTCCTATCGCACTACGTATTCCGAGAGCGCCTTAGCCCTCAGCGGCACTGCATTTTGATTAGCGCGATATTCATACTGCTCTATCTCATCGCGAATTTGATTGTCATTCCTCCAATCGCCCGACACTTCGACCGAGTACCGTTAAATTGCTTCCCCAAGGATGATAAACCTTACGGCGCTGGATCGTCGCTTTATTGCCTCTTCAATAGAAACTATGTGCGCTCCGACATTCGGACGACGATAGAGACCATCGCACAACGTCTTGTAGAGCATTATCCCGGTACGGAATTGACCTATCTAGACGCCGCTTTCCCGTTCGGCAGCATCGTGCCGATGCCGCCGCACCTCAGCCATAATGACGGGCGCAAAATCGATTTCGCGCTTTTCTATGCTGGCAGTAGCAAAGGTGGTGCTTGGCCTATCGGTTATTGGGCCTTCAGTAATACCCTTCCATCAGTCGCGGATCCTTGTCCAAACGGCGGCATGATGCGCTGGCAGATGGATTGGCTTCAGCCCCTGTTGCCGCATCTGCCGCTGGACAAAGTCCGAACCCGTGCCTTGGTGACCGAAATCCTCGCTACCGGACCACAGAAAACCTTCCTAGAGCCCAGTTTGGTCGAGGCGCTCGACTTGAAGGGGCGAGGTATCATCTTCGCCGGCTGTCACGCCGCCCGCCATGACGACCATGTCCATGCACAATGGCGCTGAACGGCTTGAGTCTTTATTGGCACTTGGGTAGCCATCATGATAGCCAGACCTCAAATGTTTTCGATGAGAATCGCGCATGCCTAATTGGGCCTATGAAATCGCCGCTGGCATGGACGTCGGCACGCTTGTCTGCGGGGTCGATGAGGTCGGGCGTGGGCCTTTGGCGGGACCAGTAATGGCCTGCGCGGTCATCCTAGATCCCGCGCGCATCCCTAAGAAGTTGCAGAAGCGGCTTGATGATTCCAAGAAACTGACCGCACACATACGCCATGAGCTGGCCGCCGCTTTGCGCGAACTCGTCGTCTTCGCCATCGCCGAGGCCAGCGTTACCGAGATCGACGCAATCAACATCCTGCAGGCGACGCATCTGGCGATGCGCCGTGCCGTCGACGCGCTGCCCCATAAACCAGCGCATGCGCTCATCGACGGCAACCGACCGCCCAAGCTTTGCTGCGAGACCACATGCATCGTAAAAGGAGATGCCAAATCGCTCTCCATTGCCGCCGCCTCGATTCTCGCGAAGGTGGAGCGGGACAAGATCATGAGGGAGCTGAGCCTCATTCATACCGTATATGGGTGGGAGCGTAATGTAGGGTATGGCACAGCCGAGCATCTCACCGCGATCCGGACCCATGGCGTCACCCCTCACCACCGCAGGTCTTTTAGACCTATCTCTGAGAACATTATGATAACCTGCTGACTCACAACACTTTCTCATTGACAGCTTGAGTCACCTGACTCAGGATCGGCGCCATGACAAAGAAAGCGCCAAAGCTAGACATCGCCACGCTCCCGCTCGATTCCATTATCAGTGGGGACAGCATTGATGCCCTGAATTCACTCCCCGAGCGGTCGATCGACATGATCTTCGCGGATCCACCATACAACTTACAGTTGAGCGGTGATCTACACAGGCCGAACAATAGCCGTGTCGATGGTGTCGACAACGATTGGGATAAGTTTGCTGACTTTGCGACTTATGATCGGTTCACTGTCGATTGGCTCAAGGCCGCGCGCCGGGTACTCAAAGAAGACGGGTCGCTTTGGGTGATCGGCTCTTACCACAATATCTTTCGCGTCGGCGCTAAGCTGCAGGATCTCGGTTTCTGGATGCTGAACGACGTCATTTGGCGCAAAACCAACCCGATGCCGAATTTTCGCGGCCGCCGCTTCACCAATGCCCATGAGACGATGATTTGGTGTGCCAAATCAGCCGACAGCCGCCACCAATTCAATTACGAAGCCATGAAGACTCTCAATGACGACCTGCAGATGCGCTCCGACTGGCTCATTCCGATCTGCTCTGGTTCAGAACGCTTAAAGGGCGATGATGGCGTCAAGAGCCATCCAACGCAGAAGCCCGAGGCCTTGCTCTACCGCGTCATTATGGCAGCGACGAAGCCTGGCGATGTTTTGCTCGATCCCTTTTTCGGCAGCGGCACGACAGGCGCCGTCGCGAAGAAACTGGGGCGGCATTGGATCGGCATCGAGCGCGATCCCAACTACATCAAAGTGGCCCGCGCCCGCATCAACAAGGTGCAGCGGGTGCCGGAGAAAGACATGCTGCAAATTATCTCAAAGCGCGAAGAGCCGCGTATCCCCTTCGGCTGGCTGATTGAACGCGGCTTGCTGGAACCAGGTACGGTGCTAACCAGCAACAATAGACGTTTCACCGCCAAGGTGCGCGCCGACGGTACTCTCATATCCTCCGACCATCGCGGCTCGATTCACCAGGTTGGTGCCGCTGTGCAAGGGGCACCCGCCTGCAATGGCTGGCAATTCTGGTGTGTGCCACGTGAGGGGCAGCTGATCCCGATTGACTATTTCCGCCAGCAATTACGCGCGGAACTGCACTGACGCGGCTTTTCAATCCGTCCTGTTATGCAGAGGCGTGTCAGGACGGCGTTTCTTGCTTCATCAGCTTCCCCAAGCCATGATCGACCACCTTGCGCATCACACTGGGTAACGCAACGGTACCGAGCTGGTCGATTGCGACCCATTGATAGCGCGGATCGGCCGTCACACCCGTTGCGGCAAACAGCGTCAGATGCAAGGCAAAATGGGTGAAGACATGCGTGACGCCGCCTTCTAACTGGCGCCATTTAGCTTTTATCGGCGCGAGCGTCGCTGCCTTAGCCACGTCTAAGGGTGTACCCAGCCAGTCGGTGGTCGGTACTTGCACCATGCCGCCGAGCAGGCCTTTTTCCGGCCGCTTTTCCAAGGCGATGCGCACATTCTTATCCAACATCACGAAGCAGAAACCGAAACGTTGCGGCCGGACGGCTTTGGGCGTCTTGCGCGGGAAAGCCTCCATGTCGCCGACGGCATGGGCGGCGCAATCTTCGCGCCATGGGCAAAGGATACATTTGGGCTTGGTCGGCGTGCAGATCGTCGCGCCCAGATCCATGATCGCTTGCGCATAATCGCCGGGGCGTAAGGTCGGCGTGTAGCGTTTGGCAAGGGCACGCAATTCTTCCTTTGCTTTGGGCAAAGGCGTTGCCACGCGATGAAGACGTGCTATCACACGTTCAACATTCCCGTCGAGTATCGTGGCCTGGCGGTTGAAGGCAATGGCGGCAATCGCTGCCGCTGTGTAAGGGCCAACACCAGGCAGCGCCAGCAAATCCGTCTCCGTATCGGGAAAGCAGCCATCATGGTCGGCCACCACCACTTCAGCGCATTTTTTCAGATTACGGGCACGGGCGTAATAGCCGAGCCCGGCCCAGGCGGTGAGCACCTCATCAAGTTGGGCGGCGGCGAGATCCTCGATACAAGGCCAGCGCCTGAGAAAATCGGTGTAATAAGGCCCGACCGTCATCACCGTCGTTTGCTGCAGCATGATTTCTGAAAGCCAAACATGATAAGGGTCGGCGGTTTCGCCAGGGGCAGAGCGCCAGCGCAGATGCCGACGATGCCGATCATACCAGGCAAGAAGCCGCTCGGCGGGAGTATCGATGGCGACGGACCTTTTGCGAGGCCTTAATTTGCTAGTCATGACGCGCGACCTTAGACTGGGCGCCATGAGCACCCAAGCGGAAAAGCGCAAAAAAGAGAAACCCGAGCGGCGCAATCGACTGTCGGCGCTGGCAAGCGACGTGCCGGCCCTCACCAAACTTGCCCTCGGCCGTAAAGGCTTTGCGGAGGCGAGCCTCATCGGTCAATGGGCAGTGATCGTTGGCGAAGATATCGCACGGCTATGCATTCCGGTGAAAATGCGCCTGCCCCGGCCGAAGAAAGATGCAACGCCGGCTGGTGCCGTTCCCGCCAATGTCGCCGGCGGTGGTCTCACCTTGCGCGCCTCGCCCGCCGCGAGCCTCGAGGTGCAGCATTTGACGCCGCGGATCCTGGAGCGCATCCAGCGTTACTTTGGCTATCCATTGATCACCGAACTGAAGATCGAAATCGGCGATCGGAAAAAGGCTGCTAAAGCCCATCGACCATTGTTGGCCGCTATAACGCCGCCGGATTTATCCGGCGTCAAAGACCCCGACATCCGCGAGGCTCTCGCGCGACTCGGCGCTGCGCGCGCTAGGCGCCGGTAGGTTCATCGGCCAAGCGCCGAGAACATCACTAAAACATAGCGTTTCCATGAAATCCTGGCTGGACAGGATGCGACTCGCCCGAATCCAACGGCTTACCGGAAGCACTTAAGAAACCACCCACAGATCGCTGCGTCCGAGATAGAAGCCGTTCTTGCATGCCCTTCTGAATCCTGCCAAATAGCGGCGAAATCGGGCGCCTCTCAGAACATGGGCCAACCCGGAACATGGAGGTAATGGTGAACACGCGAAATCTGGTGATCGGTATCGTGGCCCTCGTGGTCATCGGCGTCGGCGGTTTCTACACCTGGACACATTATGGCCCGGGCGCCGTGCCGAGCCTCGGTGACGATCCGGCTCTGGCCGATCTGCCGGCGCCGGTCGACAGCTCGTTCTCGAAAGCCGTAGAGGGTGACATGGTGCTAGGCGATGCCAACGCCCCCATCACTTTTATTGAATATTCGTCGCTGTCCTGCCCGCATTGCGCCCGGCACCACAAGGATGTGCTGCCAGAGATCAAGAAAAACTATATCGACACCGGTAAGGTGAAGCTGGTGGTGCGCGACTTCCCACTGAATGGCCCGGCCGTGCAGGCCTCGCTCTTGGCGCATTGCGTTTCGCCGCTGGCCTATTGGAGCATGACCGAGCAGCTTTTCGCGACCCAAGCGCAGTGGGTCAATGACAATTCCATGCCCGCTCTTGCCACCATGGCCGCAGCTGCCGGTATCAATGGCGAGGATTTCCAGCAATGCCTCGATGACAAAGCAGCGAAGGACAAGATCATCGCGTCGGCTGAGAATGCCGATAAAGCCTTCAAGGTGGATTCGACGCCGACCTTCGTCGTTAACGGGATCGTGGTGAAGGGCGAGCGCTCCTATCAGGAATTTGCCAAAATTTTCGACGCCCTGGCGTCGAGGACCAACTGATCTAACATTTTTTAGGGAAGCCTAACCTTGGTCCAGTTCAACAAGCTTCGCCTGACGGGCTTCAAATCCTTCATCGAATCCACTGAACTTTCGATTCAGGCGGGGATGACCGGGATCGTCGGCCCAAATGGCTGTGGTAAGTCGAACCTGGTCGAAGCCCTTCGCTGGGTCATGGGTGAAACCTCTGCCAAGCGCATGCGCGGTGGCGAAATGGACGATGTCATCTTCGGTGGCAGCGGCAGTCGGCCGGCTCGCAACGTCGCCGAAGTTATTCTCACCCTCGACAACGCTGATCGCCGCGCCTCGGCCCAGTTCAACGAGAGCGATCACCTCGAGATCTCGCGCCGCATCGATCGTGGTGAAGGCTCGACCTATAGGGTCAATGGCAAGGAGGCACGCGCGCGAGACGTACAGCTGCTATTCGCCGATATCTCAGCCGGCGCCCATTCGACTGCTCTCGTCAGCCAAGGCCGCGTTGGCGCCATCGTAAACGCCAAGCCCACAGATCGACGCTCGCTTCTTGAAGAAGCGGCTGGCATCACTGGGCTTCATACACGCCGGCATGAGGCGGAACTGCGCTTGAAGGCCGCGGAAGCCAATCTTGCACGTCTCGACGATGTCATCATTACGCTGGAAAGCCAATTAGGGCAGCTGAAGAAGCAGGCGAGGCAGGCCTCGCGCTATCGCAACCTGCAGGATCACATTCGGCGGGCTGAGGCAATTCTGTTCCATCTGCAGTGGCTGGATGCGCGCCAGCGCTTGGAATACTCCGAACAGACCCTGATGGCGGCGCAGAGTGCCGTCGTCGCGCTGACCTCTGCTGCCGCTATCGCCGCCACCCGCCAGACAGAAGCAGCGACGGTGCTTCCCAGTCTGCGTCAGGCCGAGGCCGAAGCGGCCGCGGAATTGCAGCGTCTCACCATCACCCGCGGCGCCCTCGACAAGGAAGAGGAGCGTATCCAGCAGGCCAGGCTCGATGCTGACCGACAGCTGCGAGAGAACGAAGCTGATCACGGCCGCGAGCAAGCGCTCACCAGTGATGCCACTGCTGCGGCGGAACGGCTTAATGAAGAGCGTGGTACCATTGAGGCGACGGCCGGCGAAGAAGCCGCGATTGGTGAGGAAACGCAGCGCCGTGTCGAAGCGGCACAAGCTGAGGTCGATGAAAGCGAAGCGGAGCTTGCCCGCCTCACTCAGGATATGGCCGCCGCGGAAGCGCGCGCTCAAAGCCTCACCCGGCGTCTTGACGAATTGCAGCAGCGCCGCCAGCGCCTCGACAGCCGCGCACAGGAAGTCGATGACGAGCGCCGGCGTCTGTCGGCCGAGATCGAGAACGATGCTGAAACGCAAGCAGCCCGAGCCGTTGTCGTCGAGGCAGAAGCGGCCCTCGAAGAAGCACAAGCCGTGCTGGCTGAGATCGAGGCACAGCGCGGTCTGGCAGGCGAGGCCGAGACCCAGGCACGCGCGCAACTTAGCCAGGCGCGAGATCATCGCCAGCGCCTCAAGGCCGAGGCAGACGCGCTCTCATCACTCTTTGCCACCTCCGACGCGGAAATGTGGCCGCCGCTGATCGACAGTCTGACCGTAGCGCCAGGTTACGAAACTGCCCTTGCCGCAGCGTTGGGCGACGATCTGCAGGCCTCGACCGATCTGGGCGCCCCGACCCATTGGCGCGGTGACGAAAGCGATGCCGGTGCACCGGGTCTACCGGCTAATGCCGAGCCGCTATCGCGCTTCGTGACGGGTTCTGCCGCTCTTTCGCGCCGCCTGGCGCAGATCGCCGTCGTCGATGACGAAGCCACCTGCAGTACCTTGGGCCAGCAATTGCGTCAGGGCCAGCGCGTCGTTTCAAAGGACGGCGCCATGTGGCGCTGGGACGGCTTCACCATTGCCGCCGGGACGGAAACGGCCGCTGCCACGCGGCTCAAACAGCGTAACCGCCTGCGCGAGCTTGACGAGGCATTGCAGATTGCCGAGGCAACCTTGGCCGAGGTCGAAGCGCAATTCGGCTCAGCCCACGGTGAGGCACAAGGTCTCATCGATCGCGAGCGCAGCCAGCGCCAGACCTTGCAGGCTGCCCATAACACCGCACGCCAGGCGCGTGATGGCGCCGCCCGCGGTGAACAGCGTGCGACGCAAATGCAGTCACGCCTTGCCGCCATCGCCGAACAAGCCGAAGCGGTTGCTGGCGATATCGCGGAACTGGAAGGTCAGCTGGAGGCTGCGACCGTCGAGCGGGCCGAACTCCCCGATCTCGACCAAGCCCGACAGCAGATCAACGCCTTGCGCCCGGAAGTAGCCGAGCGTCGCACGCGGTTAGTCGAAGCGCGCTCCGCCCTCGACCGCTTACAGCGTGAGGCGCAGCAGCGCCAGCAGCGCCTGCTCGCCATCGCTGACGAATTGCGCTCATGGGAGAATCGTAGCCAGCGCGCGCAGCAACATCTCGATCAACTGGTCGAACGCCGCGCTCACATCGAGATGGAGATCGAGCGTCTTGCCGCCTTGCCGGAAGAAATCGCCCAGCAGCGCCGCGACCTGAGGGATCTCCTCGACGTTTCGGAAGAGAAGCGCCGCGATGCCGCCGATGCGCTGGCGAGCGCCGAGACAGCACTGACCGAAGCCGATCGCGGTCTGAAAGGTGAGGAATACAGGCTGATCGAGGCGCGCGAGCAGCGCGTCCGTGCCGAGGCAGCTATTGCGCAAGCCAAGGAAGCGTCCGACACCTTGACCGAGCGTATCCGCGAGAAACTGGAATGTGCGCCCGAGGAAGCCCTGACACTTGCCGAGCTCGATCCAAGCGAGCCCCTGCCCGCCCGTGATGAAACCGACCAGCGTCTTTCGAAGCTTTTGCGTGAGCGTGAGAATATCGGTCCTGTGAACCTGCGCGCCGAGACTGAATCGAATGAACTTGATCAGCAGCTCGCCGGCATGCAGACCGAGCGTTCCGACCTTATCAATGCCATATCGCGCCTGCGCCAAGGTATTGCTTCGCTAAACCGCGAAGGACGCGAGCGCCTGCTTGCCGCCTTCGAATTGGTAAACGGCCACTTCACCTCGCTCTTCACGCGCCTCTTCGGCGGTGGCAAGGCGCATCTGCAATTGACCGAAGCGGAAGACCCGCTCGATGCCGGCCTGGAAATTTTTGCGAGCCCGCCGGGCAAGAAGCTGCAGATCCTGTCACTGCTTTCGGGTGGCGAGCAAGCGCTTACCGCGCTGGCTTTGCTCTTCGCCGTCTTCCTCGTCAATCCGGCGCCGATCTGTGTGCTGGACGAAGTCGACGCACCACTCGATGACGCCAACGTCGAACGTTTCTGCAATCTCGTGCAGGAATTGGCCGAGGCGTCGGGCACCCGCTTTTTGGTCATCACCCACCACCGCCTGACCATGGCGCGCATGGATCGCCTCTACGGCGTCACTATGGCGGAGCGCGGTGTCTCCCAGTTGGTCTCAGTGGATTTACAGGAAATCGGCGAGCTGAAAGCTGCATCGTAAGGGCGCTCGATGCAATCCCAACATCGCCATTTCGTCATGGTACGCAAAGGCGCACCACCCACACGTTTGCTGTGCCGCCCCTGACCTGCACGAAACCCAAAAGCTTCCCGTGGGTTGGTGTTGCAGGTGTGATTTCGAGAGGTTAACAAATACCTCGCCATTGCACTGATTTCTCGACGATTTTATCATTGTAGTTCAATTGGTTAGATGTGTCCAAATCACCTTGACAGCCCTTAGCCCCTTGCCTATGTTGCGCGCGCTTCTGCCGATCTCCCGATGGGCGGAAGTAGCGGCTTGTTGCTCGGGGGATACCTTGAGGATCGGCAACGATGACCGAACAGCAGCCCGATAAGCTCGATCAGTTCAACGCGAAGCTTCAAGAAGCGCGCGATCGGATCGAGGGGTCGGGGAC